>JAJSAE010000048.1 GCA_024281315.1 archaeon
ATATCCAGTGGTATCTTCAGGTTGAGACTTCTGCCATAACTGGTTACGAGAACCTTACGGACCTGAGTATTGACCCGCTCGGCCTCGGAACCGAGGCGAACACAGGGGATCTGACGGCTGCTGGCCAGGTTCAGGTTGGCTCATGGATGTCCGAACCGTTATCAGCGGACTCTGACATATCTGGCAACTGGACCTTTGAAATGTTCGGCCATCTTGTTGACACATACGCCAACGGCTACCTTTATGCTAAGGTTTACAGCTACAATGGCGGGTCTCCGGTCCTGTTATTCCAGACTGCTGACGACAGTGAGGATATCAATGCGTTCCAGAGCACCCACAACTTTACCTGGACCTACGATGTGCCTGCCGGTACGACGGTTGTGTCCGGTGATCGGATATATGCTGAGATCTGGCTTGATGTCACATACGGTCAGGGTGGCGGTGGCGTATCCACATATAATTATGTGGGTGTAACGGCAGCCAGCGGACCCCATGATGCATATGAGTGCGATGTTGATGCATATCCACCGTCAGGAACTAATCTGAACTCAAAGACAGAGGCTCTTGACGCAGACTACACGGCGATATCCGCCTCTGATGATATCAGATGGACAACGATTGATCCTGGTATATTCGATGAGGTCTTCCTGTGGATGGATATGATTACCACGGACAATGTTGCGGATATCAACCAGATAGACTTCACTTTCGAGGGATATAATCCCAGCGGAGTGGCTCTTGACCTCTATCTGTATAATGCGGCAACCGCTACATGGGACACAACGGCACTTGCTACAACAACATCCAATGCTGGAAGCGATACTATACTGACCGGCTCCTTGACCTCCGGCTTTGCGAACTATATCGATGCAACCGGGAAGCTCACATGGGGTATATACAGCAGTGATTCAAGCAATTCGCTGTACATCGACTATGTGGAGATGAAGGTCAACACCTTCGTTCCGTCCTCTCAGTTCGTACTGAGTTACGACAGCTCGTCCACGGCATCTAGTGTCACACCGCAGATTGTCAGCACCAGCACACCGACCTTTGACATCCCTGTCTCTGTTGGCTGGAACCTCATCTCGTATCCGCTGCTTGCCAGCGGCAACATCGAGACTGTTCTGAACGACGATGTTGTATGGGACAATGCACAGTGGTACAACCCACTGGACACGGGAGACCACTGGAAGACGCATGTTATCGGTAGAACACTGAACGAC
Source organism: archaeon (assembly GCA_024281315.1). GTDB lineage: Archaea > Thermoplasmatota > Thermoplasmata > JAJSAE01 > JAJSAE01 > JAJSAE01. The sequence continues at coordinate 1,224 of JAJSAE010000048.1, forward strand.
CTGAGCACCATAGACAACACAATGGCCGTGTGGCTTCATGTGACTAATGCCGGTGACGGCTTCCTGACTGTTAGCGGGAATGCTCCTACGAGCACGACGATAACGCTGAATGCCGGCTGGAATCTTGTGAGCTATCCCGCATCGACATCGGTCTTAATGGACTCTGCAGGTCTGCCGAGTTCGGTTACGAAGGTTGGTCAGTATGACGGTGCAGCGACATACCTTGTATCCGAGGTTGACACATCCGTAACAGACTTCGTGCCCGGTAACGGATATTGGCTGTATACCACTGCAGATGCCACATGGACAGTGACATACTGAGAAAAACCGCCGAACTTTCTCCCTCCCTTAAAAGAGGGGCATATCGGTATTGCGCCTGCTCTTCGTGCACTGCACAATGCTCCTTCTTTCCGTGTTATGGCCTATGGGGCGGGCATCTCTTTTTTAAAGGTTTCGTCCGTCACGCCCCGAACTTCTCCGCTCTCCCAGACAGGTTCAGAAGCTCCGGCATCAGGTCCCTGCCGTTCATATGGCCTAGACCGCCATTCATGGCTGCTCTTTCCCCGAACTCCGCAACATCGTCGGGCCTGACTCCATGGCCCGCTATTAGAAGCGGCACAGGGTCGCCGGAGTGGTCCATCACTGAAACAGGGGTGGAGTGGTCCGATGTCACCGCAAGAATTATGTCGTCCCTTTCCGCCATTGCGCCTAGGATTACTGTAAAGGCCGCATCGATTCTCTCGAAGATCTCCTTTTTAAGAGCCGCATCTCCGTCGTGACCTGCAATGTCCGGGGCCTTGAGGTTTACAAATACGAAGTGATTTTTCTCAAGGGCTGATACGGCCGCAGTGAGTTTTGCGGAGAAATTGCTGTCTATTCCGCCGGTTGCCCCTTCCACATCAATTACATTCATTCCGAGAAGCCGCACAATGCCGGTTATCAGGGTTACGCCGGTTATGGCTGCGGCCCTCAGCCCGTATTTCCTGCCGAACTCCTCGATATCCGGAAATACTCCGCCCCCTCTGGGAAGCAGAATATTTGCAGGCGGCAGTCCGTCCCTTTCTCGCATCAGGTTGACCTCGTGGTTCCTGAGAATGTGCCATGATTCCTCGACAAAGTAATTCACCGCTTCCGCCGTTCTCCTTGCTTCCGGGGAATCATCCAGAGGTTCGCATCTGAGGAAATGCGTTCTGGCCTTGTGGGGGTCCACATCGGAAACCGCTGCGGAAAGACCGTCTCCGTGCAAAAGAAGTATGGCCCGGTGCTCCGTCCCCTCCTTTACGGTCATCATGATTCCGTTGTACTCCATGCCGTTGAGAGCGGAGGCCAGCATATCGGTTCCACTGCGGATTCTTCCGGCTCTGCGGTCGGTTATCTCTCCCTCCTCGTTGACCGTTGCGAAGTTGCAGCGAAACGCAACATCACCTTTCTTTCCCATAACTCCCGCTCCCGCGGCCTCGAATGGCCCCCTGCCGGTATAAACCTCGTAAGGGTCGTAGCCGAAAAGTGAGAGGTGTGCGGTGTCGCTTCCTGTTCTGATTCCGGTTGCAATAGGATGAAGCAGGCCGTTGATTCCCATTCCTGCCAGTGCGTCAAGGTTCGGGGTGTATGCGGCCTCCAGCGGTGTCTTTTCGCCGAATTCCGGGACCGGCCTGTCGCCCCCTCCGTCCAGCACAACCATGAGTATGCGTTTCCGAGACATATTATCGGATGGAAATAGACGGAAGGATTAAAAGGGTTTGGATAAGGCGTGTCCGCTTCTTTAACCTATTGTAAGAGAATTTTATGGAGTGATGTACTCTTTTTAGTGTAATAGCGTCCAATCCATCTTATTTTTCGGTTGGTTAATCTGGTCACACAAGGTACAGTTTCTTTCCTCTTTAAACTCCGGCGGAATAATTTCCGTACTCTACAAACACAGCGGAAAACCATAAACTATTTATAGCGTAACCTTATTCATTTCAATCACCATTAGGACTCTCAATAGAGGAGACTTAAAATGATGTAGGAGGACGGAACATGAAGAGAAATATGAACTCTGGAAAAGCAGGGCTGGCAATTTTGCTGGTGCTGGTAATGGTTGTAAGCAGTTTTAGCTTCCTTGCCGGTACAGGTAGTGCTGCCGCTCCTGTTGAAAACGCAAAAGCAGATAATATCTTGAATATTGCGATGCAGGATGATATGAAGACGCTGAACCCGTGCAAGGCAAGCGATGTATGGACTTGGAATGTTATTGGCTGGTTCTATGATTCAACGATTGCAAGAAACAAGGACATGGAACTGGAACCGTGGATGGCGGTGAACTGGACATATTCTACCGACAACCCGACATGGGCGAACCTGACGCTCCGAAACGATATAAAATGGCACGACGGGGTCCCGATGGACGGAAACGACCTTGTATTTACCTATAACTTCTTTGCCGGCACGCCTGGATACGGAGCTCAGGTTCCGAGGTATCTCTCATCCGTTATGCCGCTGATATGGGATAATGACTCGGACGGAACACCAGACTGGGTCGGAGTATGGGTTGATCCAAATGATCCGTATACGGTTCATTATCGTCTTTCGGAACAATCTGCCACATTCGTGACGGACACGCTTGCGATGTTTGTCCTCCCTCAGCATGTATGGGAGAAACACATGGGGAGCGATAAGTTCTCATGGCCAACCGATCCCGCAGATTATCAGGAAGCGGCTACTGGCACCGGCCTTTTCAAACTCGTGACATGGCAAAAACTACAGTACTCCGAACTGGAGGCTAACGATGAATATTTCCAGGGGTGGCCCAATGTGGAGCACATAGACAAGATATACTTCAGAATATATCAGAGTACGGACTCTGCGGTTATGGCCCTCCAGAGCGGTGAAATAGATTACATCGCATGGACCATTCCGCCCGGATATCTTCCTCAATTGGTGGAGAACTCACAGGTCACCATTTCCCAGACCGACGAACTCGGTTTCTTCTACATGGCATGGAACATGAGGAGGAGCCCCTTTAATGATCTTGCTCTCAGGCAGGCAATGGCTCACTGTACGGATAAACAGACCATTGTGTCCAGACTTCTCCTGAACTACGGCTCTGTCGGAACTTCTGTTGTTTCTCCTGCCAACAAAGTATGGTCCAACTCTTCTGTAACGACTTATGCATACGATCTTGATGCGGCTCGTGCCATACTTGATTCTAAGGGTTGGATAGATAGTGACGGAGACGGATGGAGAGAACTTCCGGACATAGGTGACAGAGAAATTGTAATACTCACTCCTCCGGCGGATTATGACCCGATAAGAGCCGAAGCAGGGAGAATGATAGCTGATTCCTGTAAAGAGGTCGGTTTGAATGTCGTTTCCAAGCCTACGGACTTCGGTACAATAGTTACAAAAGTTTATGACGAGCATGATTTCGATGCATATATTCTCGGGTGGTCTATCGGAGGGCTGGAGCCTTCTTATCTGCAGGACTTTTTCACATCTCCCTTCGATGTGCCCGGCGGTAACAACGGTATCGGCCTGCATAACACCACCTTCGACGCAAAAGTCGATGTGATGATGAAGGAACTCAATGAGACGAAGAGGATAGAGATGAACAAGGAACTTCAGGAATCCGTGGCATTTAATCTGTACTACAATGTTCTTTATTACAGGGCAAACCTTGAGGCATACAGGAATGATAAGTATACTGGCTGGTATGCGGAACTTGGCGGTGTCTTCAACACATGGACCCTTTGGGAACTTACTCCTGGTAGTAGCAAGGCATACAACATAAGGGTAACCGGTCAGGAAAAGATTGCTGAAGGCGGTACTGCCCCACTTACTGTGAAAGTAACGGATGCAAATGGCGCTGCAGTCAGTGGTGCCACTGTGATTGTTACGCCGACTGCTGGCAGTATGGTTCAGAACACCGGAACCACGGATTCGAACGGCATTGCGACTTTCACATACAGTGCAAATCTGGGACTCGTAGCGGGTGATCCGCCCACCATTGTCACTTTTTCTGTCAACGCAACTGTTGAGACCGTCAGCACTATAAGCAATCTCGCTTTCTCCATGACAGTTTATCCTCCCGGACAGGACCTTGCAATCGCCACGATTGATCTGTCACAGATGGTGAGTACTTCGACCGATCTCGCTGATACCGGCCTTATGATTACGGTTACGGTTAAGGATCAGGATGGTGTTCCTCTGGCAGGAGCTAGTTTTGAGATAGGACTGGCAGAGACAGATACTAATGGAGTTTTCACTGGCGATAACACAACGGATTCTAACGGCCAGGCAATTATTGTCTTCACCTATTCAAACCTGCAGGAGACGAAGGACTTTGATGTGACGGTGACTCCGAAATATATGAATTATACCGCCAGTACTGCAACTGCTTCCTTTACCGGCGTCTATGTACAGCCGAGGATGACTCTGACACTGACCCTTAACCCGACGAGTGCAAATACCGGGGAGCAGATAACCGTCACTGTCAAGATTGTGGACTCGAATAAGAACTCCCCTATAGCCGGGGCTTCTGTCTCTCTAACGGTTAATCTGGCCGATGGAACTTTTGCTTCCAGTACGGGAACCACTGACTCGAAGGGTGAATTCGCCACAACGCTGACTGTATCCAAGATTACCGGCGACACTGCCACTGCTACGGTGACAGCCTCTGCCACTGCTGCGGGTTATACTGCGGCCTCCCAGAAGGCAGACGCGACAATAACGGCTCTGAAATCTCCGGATATTTCCTTTGTAGGAATTATCGGCGTGATGGCAATAGTGGCTCTTCTAGGTATTGCGCGGAGGAGAACTAACTAAACCCCTTTCTTTTTTAATTAATTGAGATCAAGAGAAAAAGTTTCAAAACAAAGAGGTATGATATAATGAGAATGAGAGAGTTCGTTGTAAAGAGGAGTATTCACACGCTGATTACTCTTCTGATCGTACTGACTCTTCTGTTTTTGATATTTAGAATGATGCCGAGCGACCCGGCAGCCATGGTCGTTGACCCCACAATGCCTCCAGAGGCAAAACATCTCATAGCTCAGCAATACGGCTTTGAGCAGCGTGTTGATTATGAGAAGACACTGGATAACCTTCAGATAACTCAAAATGAGACTCTAACACTGAGTTATAGCGATTATCCTGACCTCCTGGATTTACCTAGTACAGTCTTCTCCTTTAATGTGACTCTAGATGGAGTGAATTGTAATGAGGTCAATGTAACCATATATCATGACGGAAAAGTTTACGGTACGAGCCCTGATGGAATACCCCAGCCAGACGAAAGTGTCGGCTCATCCGAACGCACCAACGATACGGATGTGGTCAGTGCGAATCGGGTCTCCGTTTCATACGCAAACGGAATCCCCGGTTCCAAGAACAATACCAAGATGTTTGTCGTTATAGAAGGCACGAATATCACCGGAACGGCCCACTTTAATCTTATCGTTCATACGGCTAGTGCAGAGCCGGTCCCGTTATATGCGCAGTATATGATTTATATGAAATCCATGCTTACACTGGATTTCGGGAACTCGTTTACAACCGGCCAACCCGTCTGGGATGAATTAAAAACAAGAGTTCCGCCCACTGCTCTCCTTTTCGGCACCGCCACTATTCTGGCCTATCTGATAGGAATTGCAGTTGGTGTGGTTCTTGCATGGAGGCGCGGTACTCATCTTGAACTAGGCGCTCTTATAATCAGCCTTGTCTTCTATTCCATGCCTCTTTTCTGGTTTGGATTGATAATGCTGTGGATATTTTCGTTCCAGTATCACATATTCCCACTCGGCGGAATGATGGATCCTCCTCCTGAAGGAGGCTGGAAAGGCTTGCAGGAATATACAAATATTCTGTGGCATCTTACCCTGCCTCTCTTGACCCTTACCGTGCTCAGCCTTGCAGGAAATATTCTGCTCATGCGGAATTCAATGCTGGAGGTTATGGGGGATGACTTCATCGTAACCGCCAAGGCAAAAGGATTGAGCGAGAGAACGGTGATGTACAAGCACGCTGCAAGGAATGCGACGCTTCCCGTCGTCACTGCGATGGCCCTCAGTATAGGGGCGATAATAAGCGGTGGTGTGCTTACGGAGACTATTTTCTCCTGGCCCGGCATGGGAAAATTGCTTGTGGACAGCACACTAGGGCAGAACTTCCCGGTGGTTCAGGGAACATTCTTCATATTGGCCGTTCTGACTATTCTGGGGAATATTCTTGCGGACCTGTTGTACGCATATCTGGATCCGAGGGTGCAGTTGTAAGGAGGTGATGATATGGTAAGTAAGAAAACACTGGGAACAATCGATACATGGAAGAGAAGTCTTCTTGAAAACTGGAAGCTTTATCAGCAGAGCAAGATGGGTATAATAGCTATAATAATCATAATACTCTTTGTTCTGATGGCCTTATTTGCTCCGTACCTTGCCGATAGAGATCCTATGAATTACAGGGCGCCCGACGAGGATGTATATACGACCCAAGGGGCGTGGGCAAAGTATATGAATGCAACTCCTGCGGATTTTCAGACCGGAGATTATGAAAAGTTAACCACCGGAGCCGTCACTGTATTCTCCAGTTATTCGCCCATGGTCCATGTGGTTTATGTGGGGACAAACAGGGGAAATGTATATTCCCTCAATTCAATTGACGGATTTCCTTCATGGATTAAGAGTGTGGACAACAGTAACATAACCGCGATACACGGCGAGAATGAGGCAGGTATAGGGCTTGACCCCTATCTTTATGTGGGGACGGAGAACGGCAACATCGTTAAACTGCATGATTCCTCCAAGATAAATACCACAACAAATCACACGGAGGGATATGGAGTTATTGCTTGGAACTACTCCACGGGGGCCATGATTACTGCAGAGCCTTTAGTGAATCAGGATACCCACACGGTTTATGTTGCCAACTGGAACGGTGATGTCTTCGCTATAGATACGACTCTTGGTACCGTGAAATGGCAGCAGAATGTTGGTGCGCCAGTCAGAGGAGATATGGTTATTTCCGCGGATAAAAATACTTTATATGTTGGAACAGCCTCCGACACCGAGGGAGTTATATCTGCCATAAATACTGGTAATGGCTTAGTCATGTCCACATATAATGAAGTTGCTCCTTTGAATTCGGGACTTTCATACGACGATAAATTGAATGTAGTCTATTACAGCATTGCGGACACCCTCTATTCTCGCTCTGTGGCAAATGTGTCTTCCGGTGCCCTTTCGGATGCAACTACTCTTCAGTTGAGCGGTCTTCTCACGGCTCCCACGGTAGATATACACACAGGGACTCTCTACCTCGCTTCCAGCGACGGAAGTGTCTTATCCGTGAGGTCTGATATGACAATAAGGTGGAAGAATGAGACCAATATGGGCTCCATAACAATTGCGCCCGTTTATTCTGATAAGTTGGATCTCCTGTACATCGGCACATCAACGAATAACTTCATAACCATAAATGCAAATGATGGGAGTATTAGAATATTGTCAAAGACAGTTGCTCCGCTTTCTGGAAAGCCTCTGCCTGTTGACGCGGTTCCTCAAGAAGGGGCTATAAAGATAGCCTATCAGAAAGGCCTTTTCGTTACAACTCGCTGCTCGGTTGAGCTGGTGAATGCTGCCGGAAAATCTGCACTTCCTCTGCCACCTACATGGGTGAAATCCGTCCCCAGCGGAAACACATATCTCCTTGGCACCGATGCGCAGGGCAGAGATATATGGAGCCAGCTGGTATATGGTTCGAGAGTCGCTCTTATCGTGGGATTTGCAGCGGCCTTTTTCTCAATAACCATAGGTGTTGTAATCGGGCTTGTGTCCGGTTACTTCGGGAAGGCCATAGACAGCGTGTTGATGAGGCTTGCGGATGTCATTCTCGTGCTTCCTTTCCTGCCTCTGGTCATTATATTGGCTGCCGTATTGGGTCCGAGCATATGGAACATCGTATGGGCCATAACACTTGTGGGTTGGCCAGGCGTTGCAAGGACGATAAGGGCCGAGACACTATCTCTTAAGGAAAGGCCTTACATTGACGCGGCAAGAATTACCGGTGCCAGCCATTCCAGAATAATGTTCAGACACATAGCGCCCAATGTGATGCCGCTTGCCTTTCTCTTTGCGACATTCTCGGTTAGCGGTGCCATTTTGACAGAGGCCGCACTGAGCTACATCGGTCTTGGAGACCCGACAAGCATGAGCTGGGGTATGATGCTTCATACCATACAGACATCCGGTGCGCAGTTGACTGCATGGTGGTGGCTATTGCCTCCTGGCGTGGCTATAACACTGATATGCTTGGGATTCTTCATGATCGGAAGGGCTTTCGATGAGATTGTGAATCCGCGTTTGAGGAAGAGGTGATCAAATGGCAATGTTAGAAGTAAAGGACCTGAAAGTGTACTTTAAGATACACAAAGGAGAAGTGAAGGCCGTGGATGGTGTCTCATTCACTCTTGACAGAGGTGAGACCATGGGCCTTGTGGGCGAAAGCGGATGTGGGAAGTCCACTACGGCTTTTGCCATTACAAGGCTGTTGCCTAACAACGGTGGAATCCTCGACGGAACCATAAAATTCAATGACAGACTCATCGCTCAGGGAAGAGAGGATGCTCTCAACCTTAAGTATAAAGAGTTCCGAAAAATGGAAAAGAAGGTATACGAGGAGATGAGGGATGTCCGCTGGAAAGAGATTTCCATCATATTCCAGAGTGCTATGAATGCCTTTAACCCTGTGTATAAGGTAGGTGACCAGATTCTGTAGGCCATACTCACCCACGAAGATATAAGCAAGGATGATGCGCGAGATAGGGTGAAAGAACTCTTCAAATTGGTCGGTCTTGATGTGAGCCGTATAGACGGTTATCCACATGAGTTCAGCGGAGGAATGAGGCAGAGAGCGATGATTGCCATGGCTCTGGCCTGCAACCCGTCTCTTATAATTGCGGACGAACCCACCACTGCCCTTGATGTTATCATGCAGGACCGGGTTCTTGCGGTTATCAGGGACCTCCAGAAGAAACTCGGTATTGCCATGATTATCATCACCCATGATATATCAGTGGTCGCTGAGGTGGCCGAGAAGATTGCGATCATGTATGCCGGTAAAATGGTGGAAATGGGGGATATTAAGAAGATATTCAGGAAACCCTCAAACCCCTATACAATCGGCCTCATGAGCGCATTTCCCAGTATCATTGGCCCTAAAAAGGAACTCTTTTCGATTCCTGGTGCGCCGCCGGATCTGGCTAACCCCCCGAAGGGCTGCCGCTTCCATCCGAGATGTATGTATGCGAGAGATATCTGCAAGGAGGTAGAGCCTCAGCTCATAGAGGTTGAAAACGGGCATCTATCTGCCTGCCACTTTGCCCAGGAGATATTCGACGGTACAATGTCCACAGAGCTTGAAGAAGAGGGTCTTTTTGACGAAGACTTTATGGACGAAGAGGAACTTGACGACCTCTCAGAGGAGGAGTTAGCATGAGCGGCAATACTGTGGTAGCAGTGGAGAATCTGAAGAAGTACTTCGAGGTTCGGTCAGGACTGATGAAGTCCCTTATTTCAAAGCAGATACAGTATGTTCACGCGGTGGACGGTATTTCCTTTGAAATACGGAAGGGAGAGACACTCGGTTTTGTAGGAGAAAGCGGCTGCGGTAAAACTACCACCGGTCGCCTTCTTACCAGACTCGAAGACCCGACCGGCGGACACATGTACTTCAAAGGAGAGGATATAGCGGATATGCATGGCAGGGACCTTAAGGAGTACAGACGGAATGTCCAGATGATCTTCCAGGACCCCTACGAATCACTCAACCCGAGATTTACTGTATATAATGCCGTATCAGAACCCCTCAAGGTTCATGGAATCGGAGATACATACGAAGAGAGGGAAGACCTCGTGGCAAGGGCGCTGGAAAAAGCAGAGTTGAAGCCGGCAGAGAAATACTTGAGAAGGTTCCCGCACGAATTGAGTGGAGGTCAGCGGCAGAGGGTTGCTATTGCAAGGGCTCTGGTTATAAATCCGGAGTTCGTTGTTGCGGATGAGCCCGTCTCTATGCTGGATGTTTCCATAAGGGCGGGCATAATGAATCTCCTCCTGAAAATGAAGAAGGAGTCGGACATACCGTTTGTCTTCATAACCCATGATGTCTCTGTTTCCCGATACATGAGCGATAGAATTGCAGTCATGTATCTGGGCTCCATCGTTGAAATGGGTCCCGCTGAGGATGTTATCCATGAGCCCAAGCATCCGTATACCAAGGCTCTGATATCTGCGGTTCCTGTTCCGGATCCGCACTACAAGAGGGGGCGAACAGAGATTATCGGTGACTTGCCGAGCCCAATAAACCTTCCCACAGGCTGTAAGTTCCATCCGAGATGTATATATGCTCAGCCGAAGTGCAGGGAGGAAGTGCCGTTATGGACCGAGGCAAGTCCGGAACATTTCGTGCTCTGCCACTATCCGGATAGTCTACAGTTAAGCGTGGATCCCTCCGAGGTGTTCGGTGAGGATAATAAGGACAAGAACCTGTGCAGAATCTGCTTCCAGCCTGTAGAGGACGATCAGGAAATCGAAACATGTCCGATATGCGGGGCCGAGTTCCACAAGTTCTGCACTGCCAAGGTGCACGAGTGTCCGGTCTGCGGTGCGGAGTTGAAGTAAGCCAAAAAAGCGCAAACCCCTTTCATTTTTCATTTTTGTCCTATATCTTCATATATCCCCTTTTATTACCCCATTCCATGATGGAAAATGTCTATCTGACCATGTATAACCGTGACCACTGGCGTGTTATCAACAGCCTCTGGGCCGCCATCCGCCTCAAGATTTTTCTGCCCCAGAAGGTCTATGTTTTTGGAGACGCGGAGGATATGGAACTCTCCGAGAAGATTTCACTTGTTCTGAAGGAGTACGGGAGCAGAGGAGAGGTCCAGCAGGTAATCGTTGACCTAGAGAGTTTTGTAGATGTCACCAACGCCATGATGGAGGTGTTAAATGAGGAAAAACGCTTCAAGAACCGGATTGCCGTCGATATAAGCGGCGGAAGAAGAACATCTGTAGCCGGCGCCCTGCTCAGTGCATGGAATGAGGAGGTTCATCACGCTTTTTATCTCTATGTGGACGACGGGAATGCGCAGGAGGGAGAGATGAGCCAGAGTGGCCCCTATATGCTTATCCCCATTTCACACCAGAGAATCCACGACATCATAGAGGAGGGAGAGAATGCGTGGTAAAGTTGTAAACCATAGCGAACTCATGGTGCTTCTGAATGAGATGTTCATTAACGGCGAGGAATCCATAAAAGTTTCCTATCCGTTCACCGAGCTGGAACTGATGGAGTTTGACATGAATCATTTTTCCATACGGAATGTGGTCCACTATCGCGATTTCAACGACCACCGGAACGAGATTCTTCAGGGGATTACCGAGAACTTCGTGATACACGACCTTCCCGTGTACTCTGACCTTCTGAACAGCTTCGTATCCTCCAGAATCGTGCCGTTTGTCAATATAAACGAGGTTTATCTGCAGTTATCAAGGCTCCGGGAGGACATAAGGAACCCGCACCGCAGGCCCAAACCGATGTACATCGCTCTGGATACGAATATAGCATACCTCAGGTTCTTCTCCCGTTATCTCGGAAACGCGGTCTCCAGTGATTCCCCTGTGGCGGCCCCGGATTTCAGGTATGTTGTCAGCAGTATCGTCCAGCAGGAAGTGGACGCAAGAATTCAGGACAAGTACAGGCCCTCCACCATAGAAGCTATGAAGAGAACCTTCAGGCATGACTGGCTTCTGTCGGAGTTCCACAATGCGAGTGCGCGCTCCACCAGAAAGGCCAAAGAGGCAGAGAACGAACTGACATATCTTATACAGGACCTGAAGGCACTGAGAGTTGTGGGAGAGGAGTTCTCGCAGGACAAGGAAAAAAGAGACATAATGATAGCCCGCAGTTATCAGGAGTTTTCAAGGGGAAAGGACTACGATGTCACCCTCATAACGGCAGATCAGGATATGGCCTATCATGCTAGAAATGCAGAGATTCCGTGTGAAATCCTTGTACTGCCCCACGAGGTCCCGAGCCGCATTGAAAAGCTCACGCAGTGGCACATGGCTGACCTTCTCTATGACCTTGCGGTGACATTCGGAGCAATCATGCTGGGACAAAGTGTTATAATTCTGGGGGAGTGGAAAGGAAAGGTGGAGTCGGACTGGAACGCCGAGAATCTGAAACTTCTCATAGATAAGCGCTCTGGAATATACGAGGAGATGGAGAGGGATATGAACATAATACGGGGGATAGAGAGAATAGAAGGGAGGTAGTCACTGCTCTCTGAATGTTTCCCCTGTTATCCGTTCAAACACCGTTATGTAGAGATGAGATGTCTCTTTTACCACATTGTCAGGAAGGGGCGGAATTTCCATGTCCTCTCCTCTCTCTCTGGCGGTCATCAATTTCTCGTAGTATCCGGAATCCTTGTAATACTTTCTTACGCTTTCCTTGCTGAGTTCCACGAACTCTCCCTTTGCATACATGTCTGAATCCCAGAATCTGTCCTCGTCCGCAGTACCGAAAGAATCGACCAGAATGAGCCTTCTTCTGCTATCGAATCCGAACTCCTTTTTACCGTCTACATGGATGAGGTCCCTTCTTTCCACCTCTTTGCTTATTCTCCGGTCAATCCTCTCAATTGTGTTTCTGATGTTCTCCAGTTCATCTTTCGTGAGGCCGGAGATTTCGAGGGCCTCCTTCTCCGTGACTGGCCGGTCGATTTCCTCCAGTTTCGTGGTCATCTCGAAGTAGGGGTCGGGCAGTTCCGCTCCGTAGGGCACCTCCTTTCCGGCAGGGAATCCGAGGTCTTCCGGCCTCACCTTTCCCTTCTGAAGCTTCCTGTGCATTGAGCCGGCGACATAGTGCCTCATTATGAATTCGAGAGGTATCAGGTAGTTGGTGGTCTCATTGTTCAGTTTCGAATAGTCCGGTATCACATCCACCTTTCTGACCCTGACGCGGTTAGGGGGTATGAATTCCTGAAAGTGGCTCTTAACTCCCATATCCCTGAGTATCTGGAACCAGAACACGCTGGTGCGGCAGAGCGTCTCCCCCTTGAACGGAATGTCGTTCGGAATCATCTTGTCGAAAACGGATATCCTGTCGGTGTAAACGAACTCCAGAGACCTGTCGTTGGCCTCGTAGACATCCTTGACCTTTCCTGAGCGGTAGAGTTTCATGATAAAGGCCAAAATTGAGCAGGATATAAAGGTTGTGGTTGTGGGTGCTCTGTTGCATAACTCCATTCTGAGTTAGAGACTGCGCTTATTCACCTTCCCTATTTCTACCCCATCGTTTTTTTAACCGTGTGAAACCTCTTGTTTTTCACAGTTTTAGCATCATATTGTATATCAGAAACTTCC
>JAJSAE010000049.1 GCA_024281315.1 archaeon
AAGGAAGTTTCTGATATACAATATGATGCTAAAACTGTGAAAAACAAGAGGTTTCACACGGTTAAAAAAACGATGGGGTAGAAATAGGGAAGGTGAATAAGCGCAGTCTCTAACTCAGAATGGAGTTATGCAACAGAGCATCTTCACGCAAATCCTTAAATAGCCCCTTCCCATTTTTGGGGCATGGACCTTCTCACCGGCTTACGCCTTCTGGCCACCGTTATTATGGTGATGTTCCTTCCGGGCTACCTTCTGGTCAATGCGCTATTTCCCGCAAGAGGCCAGCTGGATGTGGAGATGGACCAGTTGTACAGAATCGGCATAGGCATGGTGCTGAGCATCTTCATAACCGTTGCAGACGGCATCTTCCTGAACACTCTCGGAACGGACAGCACCGGCCACGGCTACATAACCGGCCCGAACCTCTGGATTACGCTGAGCATCATAACCGCCGCACTCTTTGCAATCAGCTGGTACAGGGGGGCGTATCCGAAAATGGGAGAGATGCACCCGAAACTTTACAGAGAGCCGAAAAAAGAGGCACTGGTGCAGGGCAGCAGCAGGCTGGGAATGAAGGCCGAAAAGGACCTTGCGGCACTCATGAAGGAGAAGAAGAGGCTGGAAAGATTCATAGATGAGGCAGAGGAAACGGAGACTCAGATTACCGACATCAACCTCATAAAGGAATGGAGCGACCGGAGAATAAAGGCGGTAGAGAAACTGGCAGAAGTAAATCACGAGATCGACCGCATACGCAGGGGCTCTGGTAGGGCAAAGAAGGTAAGAAGACTGCCGAAGAAAAAGAAGGTGAAAGAGTGAGAGAAGAAGGGGAGTACAAGATGGTGATTGTGGCCAGAAAGGATATTAAACTCAGCCCCGGAAAAATGGCGGCACAGGTTGCCCACGCCGCTGTTACCTGTTCCCTCCGCGCAAAGGAGAAGAAAAGGAAGTGGATGAAGAAATGGATGGATGGCGGCCAGAAGAAGGTGGTGGTGAAAGGGGACAGCCTGAACCATCTGAAAGAACTGATGATACGCGCGAGAGAACTCGACCTCCCCGTTGCACTTATAACAGATGCGGGCCACACCGAGTTGCCGCCGGGAACGGTAACCTGTCTGGGAATCGGGCCGGGACCGGAAAATCTCATAGATGCCGTAACCGGGGACCTGCCACTACTATGAAAAACGAAAGAGAAAATAAAAGATGTTTTGGGTTTTAAAGCATTTAGTTTGTGCGGAGAACTATTTCGATGTTAACGCCGTCGGGAACCTGAATCCTCATTAACTGACGAAGCGCCCTCTCGTCGGCATCAAGATCGATGAGCCTCTTGTGTATTCTCATCTCCCATCTGTCCCAGGTCTCGCTCCCCTCACCGTCCGGGCTCTTTCTCACCGGAACCACTATTCTCTTGGTCGGAAGCGGAATCGGGCCGCTCATGGGAACGCCAGTCCTCTCTGATATGTGCTTAATCTGGTCGCACACCGAATCGACCTTCTTGGGGTCGGTACTGCTAAGGGATATCCTTGCTTTTTGTGTCATCAATACACCTCTGGCTCAAATAAATGAAAGAAAAAAGGTTTTAGTTCTTCTTCTCCACGGAGATGCACATACCCGCCGCAACGGTCTGGCCCATATCTCTTATGGCGAACCTTCCCAGCTGCGGGAACTCCTTGGCAGATTCTATAACCATCGGCTTTGTAGGCATTATCTTCACGATGGCCGCGTCCCCTGTCTTCAGGAACTGCGGGTTCTCCTCCTTGGTGGTACCGGTTCTCGGGTCAAGCTTCTTCACCAGAGCCTCGAACATACACGCAACCTGTGCGGTGTGGCAGTGGAACACAGGGGTGTATCCCGCAGTGAGAACGCTCGGGTGGTTCAGAACCATTATCTGAGCGGTGAAAGTCTTTGCGACGGACGGAGGATTATCCACCGGACCGGCAACATCTCCTCTCCTTATGTCGTTCTTTGCGATTCCTCTCACATTAAAGCCGACATTGTCGCCGGGGAGTGCCTGAAGCAGTGTTTCGTGATGCATCTCAATAGACTTCACTTCACCCACCTTGTTGGAAGGCATGAATATGACCTTCATATTCGGCTTGAGTACGCCGGTTTCGACACGACCCACCGGAACGGTTCCGATACCGGTGATGGTATAAACATCCTGCACGGGCAGCCTGAGAGGTTTGTTAGTCGGTTTGTCCGGGGGAGTGAGGTCATCCAGTGCCTGAACAAGGGTCTTACCCTTCCACCATGACATACTATCGGTATTTTTCACCACATTGTCGCCTTTGAAGGCGCTTATGGGTATGAAGGGTATCTCATCCACCTTATAACCGACATTCTTGAGAAGTTTCCCAACCTCTTCCTTTACTTCGTTGTATCTCTTCTCGTCGTAAGGTGGCTTGGTCGCATCCATCTTGTTCACGGCTATTATGACCTGCTGAACGCCCAGTGTCCTTGAAAGGAATATGTGCTCCTTTGTCTGAGCCATGACTCCTTCCGGCGCCGAGACCACGATAACCGCTGCATCGGCCTGACTCGTTCCGGTAATCATGTTCTTAACGAAATCTCTGTGGCCGGGGGCGTCTATGATGGTGAAGTAATACTTATCGGTCATGAACTTCTTGTGTGCCACATCAATGGTCACACCTCTTTCTCTTTCTTCCTTCAGACCGTCCATTACCCAAGCAAACTCGAAACTTGCCTTGCCCTTCTCTTCCGCCAATTTCCTGTACTTATCTATTACATGGGACTCAATCGTGCCGGTATCCAGAAGGATTCTGCCGACTGTCGTTGACTTCCCATGGTCGACATGACCTATGAACACGAGGTTCATGTGTGGTTTTTCTGCTGCCATTTTTATTCCTCCTTGTTTCTCTCTAGTTGTTTTTCATCCTTATTAAGGTAGTCATATTTAATGGTTTTCGTTCAGCCCTCGTAATAACCCGCATTATAGGGCTCGGGCTTGAGACCCTTTCTTTCCCTGATCTGGGCCACAATCTTATCCAGAAGTTCCCTCGGAACCCTCTCAAACCCGGAGTTTTCAGTGGCCCACAGGGCTCTGCCTGCCGTGGCACTGCGAATCGCGCTTGCAAAGCCGAACATCTCGCTCACGGGGGCTTTGGCCTCAATACGGGTGAGCTCCCCCTCCTGCGACATATCCACGATTATTCCGCGCCTCTGCTGTATTTCCCTTGTGACGGAACCCATAAAGTCCTGAGGCACATCGATAAATACCTTCTGCATCGGCTCCATCAGTACGCGGTTTGCAAGACACATTGCTCCGTAAATACCGTTCCTCATGGCGGGTATGACCTGTGCGGGACCTCTGTGAATACTGTCCTCATGAAGTTTCGCATCCATGAGCTTGACCTTGACGCCCATTACCTTCTCGTTGGCAAGAGGTCCGAGTCTCATGGCCTCCGCGAATGCCTGCTTGCACAATTCCATTGTTTCATGAAGGTACTGGATACCCTTGGTCATGTCCAGGAAAACATTCGGGCCCTTAAACATTACAATGCCCTTTGCCTCATCTTTGGAAAGACCGAGATCCTGCAGCGTCCTCATCATTGCCTTCACATCCTTTATCTTGGCATCCGGGTCTATCTCTCCCGACTTTATGGCTTCAACCACTGCCTCCTCGAGAGGTTCCACCACAACATAGAACTTATTGTGCTTGTTGGGAGATTTGCCCTCGAACTCTCGCGGGGTCTGTTTCTCCACGGATTCCCTGTATACGACTATGGGGGGCGAAGAATTGACCTCAATGCCGTGCTCGTTCACAATTCTGTAAAGCGTAATTTCAAGATGAAGCTCGCCCATGCCGGACATGAGATGTTCTCCTGTCTCCTGATTAATTTCCACCTGTATTGAGGGGTCGGCCTTTGCCACGGACCTGAGAACCTCAACGAGTTTCGGAAGGTCCTTCATGTGTTTCGCCTCAATGGCCACTGTGACCACTGGCTCCGAATAGTGCGTTATCTTCTCGAACGGCTCCACTTCCGGGTCGTCACTTATTGTAACACCGGCAATGGCGTTCTTTACACCTGTGAGTGAGACAATGTTCCCGGCTATAATTTCATCCACCGCAATCATATCCGCACCCACGGACAGGGAGACCTGCTGAACCCTTGCCTTTCCCGGCATACCGATCACATACAGTTCCTGCCCTCTGGCAATCTTTCCGCTGAAGAGACGGCCCACGGCAACCTCTCCCGCATGGGGGTCCAGAAGTATCTTGGTAACCATAAGGGCCACATGCCCTCTCTCGTCGCAGTTCATCATGGACTGCCCGAACTTGCTTTCAAGGTCTCCGTGCCATATCTGGGGAATCCTTATTTTCTGAGCGTCTATGGGGTTCGGCAGGTGCTGTATGGTCATATCCAGAAGTATCTTGTGAATCGGGGCCTTCTTTGCAAGTTCCTTCTGTTTTCCATCGTTAAGGTAGTTGTAAATGTCCTTGAATGTAATTCCGCTCCTCTTCATGAACGGCACATTGATGGCCCAGTTGTGATATGCAGAGCCGAACGCAACGCTGCCGTCATCAACCTTCACCATCCATTCCTTCTTGAGTTCCGGCGGAACCATTCTGGTGATCCTCTTGTTAACTTCGGCGATTATTTTCACGAAGCGGTCCTGCATCTGTTCCGGGGTTAACTGCAGTTCGTTGATAAGCCGGTCCACCTTATTTATGAACAGAACCGGCCTCACTCTCTCCTTAAGGGCCTGCCTGATAACGGTCTCCGTCTGCGGCATGACGCCTTCCACCGCACATGTAACGATAATCGCACCGTCAACCGCCCTCATGGCTCTCGTAACATCCCCTCCGAAGTCCACATGACCGGGGGTGTCAATGAGATTGATAAGGTATTCCTCGCCGCCATACTCGTGAACCATGGACGCATTGGCCGCATTAATCGTAATGCCTCTTGCCTGCTCCTGCTCGTCGTAGTCCAGAACCAGCTGCTTTCCCGCCAGTTCCTCGGACATCATACCCGCGCCGGCAATAAGGTTGTCGCTGAGCGTGGTCTTTCCGTGGTCTATGTGCGCTGCAATACCTATGTTTCTGATATACTTCGGCTTGTGCATAATCGCCTGTGCCTTCTTTATATTATCCTCTTTCCTGCCCATTGTATCACCAAACTTAAACCATAATTAATGAAAAAAGGTTTACCTTGCCGATGCGGCAACTCTCTCGATTTCCTCCTTCTTGGAGACCGCATAACTGTTCATATCTGCCTTGGATGCAAGGATTATCTCATTCGCAAGACACTCCTCTATAGGTTTGGCAGACTTATAGGTGCATTTAACCGCACCTACGGCAATATTCCGCAGTGCTATGTCCAGTCTTCTGGAGGGGGATATGTCCACAGCCTTGGGCACGGATATGCCTCCAAACTTTAGGCGGGTGACCTCCTCTCTGGGACCTGCATTCTCCAGCGCGTCCACAAGGACCTGTACGGGATTGCTCTTCGCTCTCCTGTGAACGATATCAAAAGCCTTGTTGAGCATGTTATAGACTGTAATCTTCTTGCCGGTGAAATCCTCTGTTCTCATCATGTTGTTCATGAGTCTTTCCACCAGATTAACCTTTGATTTGCCAAACTGTTTGTTTGCATTTCTTGCACTGGAATGGGGGACGCCAACAGGCTGAAGATTCATGTATCTGGCGAGACCGGCGTCATGGACCACCACCTCACTCAGGTCGTACTTGGCAAAAACCAGCGAAAGTTCCTCGGGTACCGAATAACCTGCCATAATATCACCTTATGGGTTTCTCCCTTCTGCCGCGAACCATCTCACCAAGAGGGACATCGTTCACCTTTATTACCTTGAACCTGACACCCGGAATATCTCCGTACGAACGGCCCATCCTCCCGCCGATACCCTCTATGAGTACCTCGTCGTGCTCGTCTATAAAATTTATGGCCCCGTCGCCCACGGCGAATGCGGTGACCTGACGGCCGTTCTTTATAAGCTGAATCCTGACGCACTTCCTTATAGCGGAGTTGGGCTGCTTTGCCTCTATTCCCACCTTTTCAAGGACAATTCCTTTGGCCTGAGCCGAACCCTCTAGCGGGTCCGATTTCTCCTTAAGATGGAGAGCTCTGCGCTTGTAGTACCTGTCACTCCAGCGAAACTTTTTCCTGTCTTGGACCAATTTTCTTCCTGCGTTTATTCCACGAGCCAATACATCACCTCGGCTTTCTAACCTGCCTAATAAGGCACTTGTATTTAAATTTAAGCCCCTTGCAGGTCATAACGGCCAGAAGCAGGGTTTTTATACCCCCTCCCCCTTGCCGAAATATGCATCACGAGAGGAAGGCGATACTGCTTACGCTTCTTTCCGGCCTTATCTGGGGCTCGTCGTTTCCATTGCTGAAGCTGGGCCTTGACTATCTGGACCCCTTCTGGTTCACGCTTCTGCGGATGATTATCGCAAACCTCGCCATGCTCCCGATATTCGTTGTCATAGGAAAGTTCGACCGGAGTGAGTTCCTCTCCAAATCCGCAATCTACCTTGGAATACTGAACGGAACCGGTTTCATTCTCCAGATAATCGGCATCGGCATGACAACGGCCACAAGCACGGTACTTATAATAAATACAAACCTCATCTTCGTATCCATCTTCTCCTACTTCATTCTTGGCGAAAGGCTCGGAAAGATACGGGGAATATCCATTGCACTGGGGCTTCTCGGCGTTTTTCTCGTGAGCACGGAAGGGGACATAAACCGACTGGTCGAAACCGGTGCCTTTGGAGACCTCATAATCATGCTGGCCGCAATGGTCTGGGCGCTTTACATGGTTTACATAAAAATTGCAATGGATAGAACGAAAGACGCTTTCAGCCTTACCGGGGGGATGCTCTTCTTCACCATGCTCTTTGTACTGCCGTTCCCCTTGGTGTTTCACTCCGACCTGCACATCGGCGGCAGCGGCCTTCTGATAACGATATACATTGGAGTGTTCTGCACTGCCATTGCATACAGCCTGTGGCTCCTTTCTCTGAAACACATGAGCATAATCACATCTACTATACTGTTGATGGTGGAAGTGGTCTTCGGCATCCTCCTCTCGGCCGTTCTTCTCGGAGAAAGTATGAACATCTGGATTGCGGCGGGAGGGGCGGCAATACTCTCCGCCATAGTGCTGACCGCAGTCGGGTCGGGAAAGGATACGAAAGCTCAATAAATCCCGATGTGCCGCTGAAAGAACTTCAGAGCCCTGTTTATCTGCTCCTGGGGCATATCCCTGTTCTTTGCATACTCCAGAAACTTGCTTATGTTCGGCATGTCTATCATCAATCCGTCATCGGTGCGAAACACAATCTTCTTTCGCCCGTTCCTCTCGAGAACCGTAAGGGTTCCGATCATTTCGTCCACTTCATTGAATATCGGCAACATATCTGCCATGCGAACCACCGACATATAATCAAGTACCTAGTATTTAACTCTTTGGGATGAATCCCCCCCTATCCCTGCGTTACCTTTATATCCCTCCCGAAGTTGCCCGCATAAAGGCGATTGCATGAAGATGTGCATTATTGGCTGCGGAAGCATGGGCACGGCCCTGACAGAGGCCGCTGCGGGTATGGAGACGGCAGAGAGAGTTTTCGTTTACGATATCATAAGGGAGAACGCCGAGGCCCTTGAACGAAGGTTCCCGGAAAGAGTGGAGGTCAGCGAACCCGGGAAGATTCTCGGAGAGATCGACCTGCTCATCGAGGCCGCAAGCCACGAGGCCGTGAGAGACTTCGTTCCGCCCGCTCTCGAAAAAGGAGTGGATACAATAATCATGAGCGTGGGCGCCCTTGGAAATGATGAACTGCTCGGCCGGTGCAGAGAGGCCGCAGAGAGGGGGAAGGCGAGAATAATCATACCATCTGGGGCCGTGGCAGGGGTAGATGCCGTAGTATCCGCCTCGGCCGGAAGGATAGACGAGGTCCGCCTCACCACGATAAAGAATCCGAGAAGTCTAAAAGGGAGCGGAGATTATCTGAAGAGAAAGGGGATTGACATCGATAATATCGCGGAAAGAACGGTTATCTTCGAAGGAAGTGCAAGGGAGGCGGTAAAGGCCTTTCCGAAGAATATCAATGTTGCGGCCACCATAAGCATTGCGGGCATAGGCTTCGAGAAGACAATGGTAACGGTAATTGCGGACCCAGAAGCAGAGAGGACCGAACACCATATAGAGGTGAAGGGAGAGGCCGGAACCATAAAAACAATGGTAAAGAACATTCCCGACGAGAAAAATCCTGGAACATCGCACCTTGCGGTGCTGTCGGCCATTGCGGTTATGAAGAACATGACCGGCGGGGTGTGGATTGTTTAGAACCTTTTGTAATGCCGCTGAAAAACGGAGTTAAAGGATTTGCAGTGGGATGCAAAGGCATTGGACCGGACAAAACCTTTTTAATTCTTCCCTCTTCTAAAGAGGTGTGAACAACTTCTCACGCCTTCACCCCAAACTACAGGCCGCCCTGAACGAAAAAGGAATCATCAACCCCAGTCTTGCACAGACCAGAGCCATACCCGAAATACTGGCAGGGAAAAATGTTCTTCTTGTTGCTCCCACCGGAATCGGCAAGACCGAAGCCGCGGTTCTTCCTATATTTCACAAACTTCTGGAGACGGAAGGGAGGGGTATAAAGGCCATCTACATAACCCCTCTGCGGGCCCTGAACAGGGATATGATGGGAAGGCTCACATGGTTCGGGGAGCGGCTGGGTCTGGATGTTGCCGTCAGGCACGGAGATACCACACAGAAGGAAAGAAACCGGCAGTCCAATCACCCTCCTGACCTCCTTATCACCACGCCGGAAACCCTGCAGATACTTTTCACCGGAAAAAAGCTGAGAGAACACCTGAAAAATGTGCGCTGGGTTGTCATTGACGAGATACACGAACTGGCAGGGGGCGAAAGGGGGGCCCAGTTATCCGTGGGACTGGAAAGACTGGTGGAACTGGCAGGAGAATTTCAGAGAATCGGCCTCAGTGCAACGGTTGGAAACATGGATGGAGTTGCCTCTTTTCTCGGCGGCCGTTCGAAAAAAGGAAGGAGAGAGGTAAAGATAGTTAACGCCGCCAGCCTGAAGGATATATCCGTAAGAATAGCGGCTCCGGAGGTTACGGAAGAGGACAGGAAAATGGGCCGCAAACTGCAGATGAACGAGCTGCAGGCCGCATCCATGAGGCTTGCGAAGGAGGAGATAGAGAAGCATAACTCCACCCTGTTCTTCGTGAACACGAGAGATACCGCCGAGGCTCTTGGGGTGAGGTATCATCTGGCCGACGAGAATTTTTCCATAGGCGTACATCACGGCTCCTTGTCCAAAGAAATAAGGATAGAGATGGAGAAGGGGTTCAAGAGCGGGGAGATTAAGGCCCTGATATGCACTTCATCTCTGGAACTGGGCATAGATGTGGGTTCCGCCGACTTTGTCATACAATACAGTTCCCCCCGGCAGGCCACCCGGCTCATTCAGAGGGTCGGAAGGTCCGGCCACAAAGTAGGAGATAAATCAGAGGGAATCATAATCGCGACAAAGCCCGACGATGTGCTGGAATCTGCGGTTATTGCCAGAAGAACCCTTGCCGGAGATGTGGAGAACATACGCATAAGGAAGAATCCGGGGGCAGTGCTGGCAAATCAGGTTGTCGCCATGGCCATGGCCGGAGAGGGGATGACGCCGGAGGGCGCACATGCAATTATAACACGGGCATATCCGTTCCGCAGCCTTGCCTTTGAGGATTTCAAAAGGGTGGTGGACCAGCTTGTTGAAACCCGCCTTATTTACATAGGAGAGAAGGGAGAGATAAGGAGAAAGATGGTGGGCCTCCGCTATTTTTACGAGAACATTTCCATGATAGCGGACGAAAAGGCCTTCTTTCTCAGGGATGCGGGCAGCAGAAAAATCATCGGAAAACTGGACGATAGTTTCGTAACATCCTATCTGGAGCCGTATACCACCTTCATAACACACGGAAGGTCGTGGAGAGTTGTTAAAATAGAAGAGGACGAGGTCCTTGCCGAAGAGATAAAAGATATGGGGGCGACACCGTGCTGGCTCGGAGAAGAGATACCGGTACCTCTTTCGGTAGCGCAGGAGGTGGGACATCTGAGGAAAGCGCGGGATTACGCGCTCTATTTTCTCGATGAAAACAGCAATAAACTGGTGGAAAAATATCTCTCCGGGCAGGAGAAAAAGGGAGTAATCCCCACCGACAGTCAACTGACTCTGGAATCCGGAAACCGGATATTCATCCTGAACGCACCCTTTGGAAGCAGAGTGAACGAGACCCTCGGCCGCCTTTTGAGCACGCTCGTTTCCGCACGCCTTGGCGAAAGCGTGGGGATGCAGGTGGACCCCTATCGCGTAATTCTCGACCTTCCGAGGAATACGAATGCCGATATTATACATAGAATACTGAAAGAAACCGACCCTGATAAGCTGGGCGCACTGATGCGGATAATCATAAGAAACTCTCCTGCGGTAAAATGGCTCTTTGTCCACACGGCCAAGAAGTTCGGGGCCATAAGAAAAGATGCGGACACCAGAAGCGTGAGAATGGACCGCCTGCTTGACCTTTTCGACGGAACGATTATCATGGAAGAGGCCATTGCCAAATTTGTGTGGGAGCGACTGGATATAGAAAACACCGCAAGCATTCTTGAAAAAATAAGGAGAGAAGAGATAGTTATTATCGACACTGGATTGAGTCCCATTGGCCTTGCCAGACTGGAGGGAAGGGGGGAGATGATAGTGCCGAAAGGAGCCGACGCATCCATCCTTCGCTCCCTGAAAGAAAGATTGGAAAGAGAGAGGGTCCTACTCGTCTGCCTGAACTGCGGTTCGAAAATGCGCATGACAGTGGAGAAGATGCCTGAACAGCCGGTGTGCAGGAACTGCGACGGGAGGATGCTGGCACTGGCAAGACCGTACACGATGGACCGAATAAAGGTGCTTTCCAAAAAAAATCCGACAGAGCGGGAATTAAAGGAGATAAAGGCTTTCAGAAAGAGCGCAGACCTCATACGCGACTACGGAAGGACTGCTGCCCTCGTTATGGTCGGAAGGGGAATCGGACCCGACACCGCCGCCAGAATCCTTGCTACCATGGTTGAGGACGAGTACGACCTTTTAAGGAAGATAATGGCCGCCGAAATCAATTATGCGAGGACAAAACAGTTCTGGGACTGAGCATTCGTTACGCTGACAGTGGGAATCCGGGGGAGAGAATGCAAAAGCTTTTATCAACCATGACACATTCCCTTCTGTGAATAGGAGAGGCACCGGTTCCGAGAGAGGAATATACGGAAGGGAGAGAGAAATCTCCGGGCTTACTGACATAATCAGGGATACCGAAGAATCCAGCGGCGCCCTCCTTTTTCTGAAGGGAGAAGCGGGTATCGGAAAGACAACACTTCTGCGAATGGCCGAAGAGATTGCAGGGGAGAAGGGATTCCTGATAATGCACGGATGGTGCCTGCCCGAGAGTCTCGAACCGCTTTTTCCCATACGCGAGGCACTTATCAGCGGCGGATTGGAGGAACTCTACACGGGCGAAGATAATCCGAGAATAGAGGGGCTCTACCTCATAAATGCCGGCGGAGTGCCCATGGCCAAGGCGGAAAGAAAGGAGTTTGACATAGATTCTGATATACTGGCCTCTATGATATCGGCCGTTGGAGAGTTCCTTAAAGACTCTATGACCATGATGGACCTGAAACAGGGTACTGGAGAATCCAGAAGCATGTCGTATGGGGATTACCGCATCGTAATAGAGGCCTCGGGTGAAATGAGCGTCGCCGCGCTCATAAAAGGAAGAGAGAACGAGTTTTTGCTGGCGGACCTTTCGAAACTTCTCGAAAAGGTGCACATTGCGATGAAATCTCAGGAGGAATGGAACGGCGACAGGGAGGGCATGAAAGGGATAACCGGCATACTGAAGGAGTTTCTTGTTTCCGGGCACTATGACGGAAGGATGTACGGAGCCGAAGACCCACAATTAAGGAGGAGTCATCGGTTCGAGAACATTTTAATGGGGGTTCGCAGGTGTTCCCTGAAGAAACCGGTGCTCATGGTACTTGACGACCTTCAATGGGCGGACCCATCCTCTCTTAGTTTAGTGCACTATCTTGCGAGGAATCTGGAAGGAATGAGAGTGACTATAATAGGGGCGTACAGGCCGGAAGAGGCGAAAGAGAGAAAACACCCCCTGCTGGAAACGGTGCGGCTCATGAACAGGGAAGGGCTTCTGAGGGAGTTTCAACTGGAGAGACTGGGTCTTGATGAAACCCTCTCACTAATTAAAGATATTGTTCGGGGAATGAACGAGGAGGACATGACCAAACTTCTGAAAATCATATACGCCAGTACTGACGGAAATCCGTTCTTCGTTCTGGAAACCCTGAAAATGATGATGGAAGGAGGGGAAATAGGGAAGGAAGGGGAAGAATGGAGACTTAAAAACGGAGAAAACAGCATGGAAATCCCGCCCAGAGTCTACGATGTGATGATAAGGAAACTGGACCGGTTGGGCGGGGAGGAAAGGAACCTGCTCGAAATGGCATCCGTACTCGGTCTCGAGTTCAAACTGGAGGACCTTGCATGCCTGAAACATGCGGAGTTAATCGACATGGCGGGAACCGTAAGAAATATCGAGCGAAATCATGGACTCATCACCAGGAAAAGGGATGCGTACCGCTTCCATCACTCCATGATGAGGGAGATACTGTACGGCGAGATACCGGCTGTCATAAAAAAGGCATATCATCTGAGGGGGGCAGAGTGCCTGATCAAAACAGGGAGCGACGGAGGAATCGGACTTCAATTCTATCTTGCGGGAGACTCCAGAGGTGTTGAATACCTTCTGAGAGCAGGAGAGGAAGCGGAAAGCACCTACTCCAACCTCGAAGCCATAAGGGACTATGAGATGGCCTATGGGATCTGCTTATCAGAGGATAAAAAAACAGACATAATGGAGAAACTCGGGGACCTATACTCCCTTGCCGGTTCCAATGAAAGAGCACTCCAGATATATGGTGAGGCATTCCAGAGGAAAAAAGGGAATGAAAACAGGGCAAGAGATGCCATTGCGCTCACAACAAAGATGTCTGCGGTACTTGACAAACTCGGACGCTATGAGGAGGCAATGAAATGGATTGATAAAGGCGAAGAACTGGCGAAAGGAGCGGCCAGAGATGCCACCAGAGAACTCGGAAATCTTCTGCTCGCAAGGGGAAACATAACAATGAGAAAAGGGGACCTCAAAGGGGCGGAAAAGCTGTTCGGAGAGGGTTTAAAAATATTCACGGAAAACTCCCATTACAGAGATCTCCCCAGTGCCTATCTTGCGCTGGGGCTGACAACCAAAGCACTGGGAGACTATGACAGAGCACTGGATTATATGGAAAAAAGCGCAGACAGCTCCGCAAAGAACGGAGACCATGTCACCATGGCCAGAACATACAACAGCATCGGCTCCCTCTACGGGGAGATGGGAGACGAGGAGAAGGCACTGGACTACTATAGAAAAGCGCTCTCAACCAGCGACAGGGTGGGAGATATGTGGAATATATCTGGCGCCTACAACAACATAGGTCTCACATTTGCCATGAGCGGAAACACGGAGAAGGCGGTCAAGTACTATGAAAAAGCCCTGAAAATAGCGAAGAAGATAGGGGAACTGAGAGGGGCCGCACTTCTGTACAACAACCTCGGAGGGCTGCAGTACGATATGGGCTGTCTGGAGAAGGCGATAGAAAACTATGCTGAGGCCATGAAAATATCGGAGGGTATCGGTGCAAAATGGGAGGAGATTCTGACGCTGAACAATCTTGGAGAAGCATACGGAACCCTAGGGCGGACAGAGGAGGCGGAGAAATTACATCTCAAAGGGCTTAGGGCTGCGGAGAGAATGGGAGAAAAGATGCTGGCTGTGTTTCATAGATGCGGACTTGCGGAAATATATACAGGAAGGGGCCTCAAAGAAGGCGACTATGAACTGATGAAAAAAGGAAAAAAAGAGGCGACGGAGGCCCTTCGACTGGCCGAAGAGATAGATATAAAGGATGCCGTTGCGCTGAGCCACAGAATTCTCGGAGAGTTTTACCTGCTGAAGATGGAAAGAGGCGAAAGAGAGAGGGGCGAAAGACATCTGCGCAGAAGCCTCGAAATATACAGAGCTATAGCTCGCAAAACAGACATTGCCATAACCCTCTACCTTCTCTCTCTGATTTCAGGGGACGAGGAAGGGGAATGGATGAGAAAAGAAGCGGAAAAGGTTATGGGAGAAGAGAACTGGGAACGATGGCTAACTATTCTCAAAAGAAGGTGGAATAATGCGGGAATCGGTCAATAAGACACTGAGTGCGGAGGAATATGTCCTTCTTGCAAATAAACTGGCGGATGCGGGGGAGTATCCCGAAGCCATCGGGCACTACAAAAAGGCACTTAAAATAGAGGAAATTCCGGTTACTTACAATAATCTCGGAGTCGCCCTGAATGCCCTTAACATGCACAAAGAGGCCATTAAAAACTATAAGAAAGCGGTGGAACTTGACCCGAATTACGAGACCGCATGGTTCAACCTGGCCAACACATACACATTCCTCGAAAAGTTCAGGGATGCGGAAAAATACTACAAGAAGGCACTGGAAATAAATCCGGATTATGTCGATGCCCTGTACTCTCTCGCCACCACATATGTCGCAATGAATGATGTGAAAAAAGCGGTGGAGACATACGAGAAAGGGCTGGAAACAGAGGGGAGAACCAGAGATTCCCTGTTCGATTATGTATCGTTCCTCGAAAGTATCGGCGTGGAAGAAGAGGCTCTGGATATCTACGACGAGATTTTGCAGGAAAATCCGGATGACATGGAGGTATGGATGGCGAAAGGAGAACTCCACTATGCCATGGAGAAATACGAGGACGCTCTCACGGACTACGCACAGGTGACCAGAATAGACCACGATAACGCAGAAGCATGGAACAACAGAGGATTTACCTTTTTCTCTATGGGGATCTATATGGATGCGATTAAGTCCTACGGCCGAGCCATAGAGATTAATCCGAACTATGCCCACGCATGGTACAATCTTGGTTACGCATACCACGGCATGAACAAGCTCGAAAAAGCACTAGATGCATACATGAACGCACTTCGCCTTGAGGAGAAGGACGAGGTCCTCTGGAACAATACGGGTAATGCGCTCTATAATCTTGGAAGGTACGAGGAGTCCATCCCGTTCTTCATTGAAGCCATCAGGGTTAATCCGGATTATGAAATCGCATGGAACAACATAGGAAACGCCCTGGATAAGATGAAGAGACACGGAGAATCGGTTCCGTATCACGATAAATCCATAGAAATAAGGCCTGACTTTGATTACGCTCTCTATGCAAAAGGGTATGCGATTGCCAAACTTGGTTCCGTGGATGCGGGAGCCGACCTGATATCCCTGTCTCTTGAACTCAACCCCCATTACGACCATTCGTGGTTCGCAAAGGGTGATGTTCTGGAAAAACTCGGAGATTGGGGCGGAGCCATGGAATCGTATGAAAGAGCTATAAAGCTCAACCCGCTGTTTTCCGAGGCATGGGTTGCAAAGGGAAAGATACTGGAGGAACAGGGACACCTCAGAGAGGCGGAATACTGCTACAGAAAGGCGGAAGAAGCGGATGCGAAGATAATCGGAGAGAACAGAGGGGCACATGATGTATACAACCTGAGCGGTCATGTTCTTGAATCATTAGGGAGGCTGGACGAGGCCATTGAAAGATACAGACGCGAAATAGAACGGGAACCTTTCTACTATCGTGCATGGCTCTCTCTTACAAAACTTCAGTACAGAACAGGAAGATATGAAGAACTTATAGAGACGGTGGAAAGCTCGAGAGAGGAGATAACGGTTAAGGATGACCTCCTGCTCCTGCTCGCCAAAGGATATCTGATGACAGGAAATGCGCAGAAGGCCGCGAAAATAATGCTTGACACCGACCTTGATTTCGACGAGGCAAAGATTCTCGAGGAGAAAGCACGTCTGCTCATGGGAATAGATATGAAAGAAGAAGCGGCAAAGATTCTATCCCGCCTGGTTGAGCGAGAGGATTGTGGCCCTAACTGCAAGTATCTTCTTGCCTCTCTTTTGTATGAATCAGAAAACAGGGAAAAACTGCCGGAAATCGTGAGAGAAATGGATATCGAAGGGCTCCTGAGAGAAGCTGTAAAGGATGAACCAAGAAGAGCCATGGCATGGCTGCTCATGGGAAAAATCAGAATGAAAAAAGGGGATAGAAGAGGGGCGAGAAAGGCCTTTGAGACCGCCCTCGGAATAGATGAGAATCTTGAGGAAGCGAGAGAGCGACTTCTTAAACTGTAAGTTGACACCGGTTAAATAAACGGACAGGGGACTCCGTTCGCCTCGGCACCATCATTTTTCATCAAAGCTAGCCTTTATGAATAAACTCCTGTTCTTATCCGTCGGAATCGTGGCATCAATTCCTATCTTCGCAGTTGTTCCGTCCTCTTTCAGGCTCGGGTCAAGGGAACTTCCCCGCGCCCCCGACACGATTGTTATGTCCGTATCCGGCTGGCTTCGCGTGGCAACGGCCCACTCCACCTCTCTGTCATCATGAATATCAACATCCTCATCGACCACGATCACCCGCTTCATGGACGGGTGTCCGGAAAAGGCGGCCATAATTGCGTTCTTGGCATCCCCTCTTCTCTGAGGAGTGATGGAAACAACCCCGTTCAGCCACGAACAGCCTCCCTCCGTAAGCCTCACATCATGAACCGTAGGGATAACATTCTGTACGCTCCTGTAGATAACCGGTTCTCTGGGGAGGCCCATCAGGAGAAAATGCTCGTTTCCGCCGGGGAGAAGAAGATGGAAGATCGGATTGTTCACATGGTAGATGCTGTCTATTTCTATGACCGGCTGTTTTCGAACCTCATCGTATGTACCGGTAATGTCAACAAAAGGACCTTCGTCCACTAGTTCTGGCGTAATTCGCCCCTCGAAAACATATTCCGAGTCGGCGGGAACATAGAGGCCGCTGTTAAGCCTGGCCAATTTCAGTCTCTCGTCCCTCGCTATGAATGATATTGCGGATGCGAGCTGGCTCTCGTCGGTATCGTAGGAAACAGACATTGCGGCTGCAAGCAGAACCTCCGGAGGAAGACCTATGGAAATGGCAATCCTCAAGTCCTCGCCCTCTTCTCTCGCCTGATTGTACATGCTGTAAAGGTGACGCGGAACAAGCCGGACTACCAGCCGTCCCGAATCCAGAACCATCATTCTGTGAAAGGAGAGATTCCGCTTCCCTCCAAACTCCGCGGATATGACCCCGGATGTGATATAATGGCCACCATCCTTCGGGAAGTACTTTGGAATGGGAGACTCGGTCAGGTCGAAATCCGTGAGAATGTTCTCAGTGAATGCGGGATTCTCCTCTATGATGCACTCCTCGGGCCTTTCCATTGCTGTTAAAAGGACACGCAGCAGGTCTTTTTTGTCAATACCGATTCCTCTGGCAATCCTCTCGCGAGCGCCCCACATATTCCCAACTGCACGATATCCGTCAAGGTCGGTGAACAGAACAGGCACCTCTTCATTGGCCTTCAGAATCCGGGATGCATCCACAGCTCTGGATACAGGCTCGTCAACCACAAGCAGGTCGTCAAACATTTCTATGTATTTCTCAAGCATGAGAGATTAAATGCAGCGGAGATATTTAAGGGTGTTGTGCAAAGACTTTTTATCCATGAAGGGATACGCAATCATGGAGCTCATGAAGATAGGCCTGTTAATTAATCCCATCGCAGGTATGGGCGGTCGTGTCGGTCTGAAGGGGACGGACGGACTGGCAGAAGAAGCCATAAAGAGGGGGGCGGAACCGCAGGCCCTGAAACGCATGACGGAGACGCTGACCTCCCTGAAAGAAAGAGATGCCCTCTTCCTGACGGTAGGGGGAGAGATGGGGGAAAAGGCCTTTGAAGCAACGGAACTGGAAAGAATTGTAGTATACCGGTCAGACAGAAAAAGAACGACACCCGAAGATACAAAAGAGGCCGTTAAAAGGATGATGAAAAAAGGTGCCGAACTCATCGTATTTTGCGGTGGTGACGGTACCGCACGGGATGTGTTCTCAATCACGAAAGATAAAGTTCCCATACTTGGTGTACCGGCCGGAGTAAAGATGCACTCGTCGGTATTTGCGGTGAACCCCGAGGCTGCGGCCCGGATAATCGATGCTTTCATAAAAGGAGACGCCGAACTTACGGAAGGCGAAATTATGGACATAGACGAGGCCGAATACAGGCAGGGAAGGCTATCTGCAAGGCTGTTCGGCGTTGTCAGAGTCCCCCTTGTTACCGGCGGGATTCAGGGGACCAAGGAATCCTACGGGAGTGGAAAGGCGGAGCAGGAGAAGGAGGAGATTGCACTGTACCTAGCGGAGATTATGAATGAAGAACAGAATACCACATTTATTCTCGGAGCAGGGACGACCGTTGCGGCAGTAGGAAAGGCTCTGGGCATTGAAAAAACACTCCTTGGGGTGGATATCTGGCGAAGCGGAAGAGTGCTGGCAAAGGATGCGGCGGAAAGGGAGATTCTGAATAATCTAACGGGGGAAAATCGGATTATCGTTACTGTCATAGGCCGTCAGGGATTTGTTTTTGGCAGAGGAAACCAGCAGATATCTCCAGAGGTCATAGGGCGCGTGGGAACGGAGAATATAATGATTGTCGCAACTCCAACGAAACTTAAATCAACACCTGTTTTAAGAGTAGATACCGGTGATTCAAAAATGGACCGGAAACTCAGGGGATATGTCAGGGTGATTACAGGCTACGGAAGAGAGAGGATGATGAAAGTAGAGTAAGGCAACCGGCTTAAAATTCACAGCATGTACTTGCTTTTGAAATACTCCGGGGCCATTTGCCTCAGTGTTCTTTTCATATGCTTGCGCACCGTGTGGGCCGTTTCCTTTCCTACAAAATACTCCACCGCTTCCACGGTATTTTTTATTAAAAGTTCTATCTTTGCGGGTGGCACCGCTCCCGTAATTCCAAGGTCCTCAGACTGCTTTTTAAGTATCTGCGGGAGCATGGAAACAGAGCCGGCCATTATGTCGCTAACGACCCTGATGAATTGCTGACTGTCTAACGGTGGAAATGCTCCCATATTATCAACTCCTCTATCGGGTATTCGAAATGTGGCCTACCCTTCCTTTACGCATCACTGAATCCCATAGGGTCAGGAGAGTATTTAAATCTTTCCAAAAGAGCTGCTCTGTTGCATAAATACTTTTATAAAGCCATGGTGCATATTCATAGTTGTCAAATCACAAAAACCATGGAAGGGATGCACCATGGCCGAGATGGATATAGAGAAGAAGTATATAAGAAATTGGTCTGAGTATAATGA
>JAJSAE010000050.1 GCA_024281315.1 archaeon
CAAGGCCTTCATTATACTCAGACCAATTTCTTATATACTTCTTCTGTATCTCCATTTCGGCCATGGTGCATCCCTTCCATGGTTGGATAAGGAAGAATATGCACCATGGCTTTATAAAAGTATTTATGCAACAGAGCACGGTTGTGCGGAGTCTTTATATATCCCCCTTTAATTTCTCTCCAAAGGAGATATTTCATGAAGGAAGAAGCAAAGAACGGAGATAAGGTGCGCGTTCATTATACGGGCACGCTGGATGACGGTACGGTGTTCGACAGCTCCGTGGACCGAGAGCCGCTGGAGTTTGTTATAGGCGATGGACAGGTAATACCAGGATTCGAGAAGGCCGTGCTCGGCCTGAAAGCCGGAGAAAAGACCACGATAGCTATGGGGCACGAGGAGGCCTACGGGCCGAGGATTGAGGAGATGGTATTCGAGGTTGAGCGGGAAAAATTCCCGAAGGACTATGTTCCGGAAGTGGACCAACAACTCCAGATCCCTCAGGAGGACGGTGATATTATGATAGTAACGGTCGTCAAATTTACCGACAAGATAATCACACTGGATGCGAATCATCCCCTTGCCGGGCAGAACCTCAACTTTGAGGTGGAATTAGTGGAGATAGTCTGAGACCCGAGTTCAATTAAAGCGTTGTCAGTCTGTGCTTTTCTCAGCCCTGCGATATCCAGTAGGTGACCGGAGCGGTATAGGTTGCGCCTCCCAGTGTTCCAGCGGGAATGTAAACCTGCCAGTAAACGCTTATGCTTTGCTCGGTGCCGTTTGCAGGTGCGGATTCATAGTTGGGGGCGTCGCTCCCGTATATCCAGATAGCATTCGCAGCTCCTGCTCCGACGAAAGATACGAAAGAATCGGGAATATGGCCCGTCCAGTTTACCCCCACATTGTCTGCGGTTATGGTTCCGAGGCCCGAGGTCAGGTCGCTAATGGATACATTCAATCTGAAGGCATCATTCGTGCGATAGTATAGGGTGCTGGAAGACATCGGCACGGTATCTCCCGGGAATCCAGTTCCGTCCGGGTTTGTTACCGCATACACATAGGTATATCTGTACACTCCGAACTCGTCGTCTGCGGAATCATACCAGCCTCCGGAATCCGTGACATTTATCTCGAAGTTCCATGAGTTCAGATCGTTGAATCCAGGGCCGGAATCCCATGATGTATCTCCGGGGGCATGTCTGAACTGATACATTGGTGTGAAGCTAAAGTTAAGGGTGCGAGAAGTGCCGTTAATGTAGGTCTCCGTGCATGTGCCAAGGGTTACTTCACCGCCTGTAGGCCATTTAAGTGTGAACTGGGCTGTTCCAGTGGTATTTTCATATTCGAGGAACATGTTGGTATTTCCGCCTAAGGTTCCGTTGTAAGAATTCGCTTCGCTTCCGAAATCATACCATGCGTGTATTTTTACAAAGTCCACTTTGTCCCATCCGTTGGGGTGAGTTATGTTGACAAGGAAATGATATTCTCCGTTCACATCGATTTGTGCGTTCAACCTTGAAACACCGACAGAATCCGTGAGGTCATATGCGGTAATCTCCGGCGGTTTTCTACAGGAAAGAATCTCTGCTTTCCCGCTGTTTGTTGAATATGCCGGCGAAGCCGCGATAACATCGTTGAAACCATCCCCGTTTACATCTCCCGCTTTAGAGACGGAGAATCCGAAGTGAGCACCGGCCGAATAGCTGTAATTTATGTAATCCGCATTTGAAGCGAGGAGCGTGGATGGTAGGGAAGAACTCCCGTTGAATATGTACACCGCACCGCCGTCTGCAGATTTTCCATCATTATACGGGGCGCCGACAATTATGTCCGGTACGGAATCACCGCCGATATCGCTTCCTCCGGATACCGAGCAGCCGAATTCATCACCAGATGATGTGCCGGTGAGGGTGACATTAGCCTCAATGCGAAGGATGAAATTAAGATCTTGGGGATACCATGTAGCACTCCATGCAGTACCTAATGGACCAGATGCTGCTCGAATCCCTTCGCCGGAATATGGGTCACTATAATCATAATACCAAGCATATCCATTTGTACCGCTCGTAAGGTCCGCAGCCGAATTGTTGGCTACAATCCAGTATCGTGTACCTTTTGTTAAAACAACAGGACTGGAAAAGGTTATGAGTTTCCATTCGCCATTTGGAGAAAAATCTGTGTGCTCTATTGAAGAGAGGTCGGTGGGCCCTGGGGTATCCGAGGCTGTATTATTCCTTATTCTCACATAGAAATCATCGGGAGATTCGGAATTAGTTCCAGCATCCCGTGCATATAATTCTATTGCCCACAGAACGCCGCTCCTTGTCGCAGTGAATGACTGGGCTAATGTTTCTCCGGCGTCCAGAATATAACCACTTATATGGTTTGTCGTCACAAGCGGGAGGGTTAAGGAGCTGTTCCCATAATAAATATAGCCCCGTCCTGTGTTGCTGCTGTAACCAGGTGCACCTACAACAAAATCTTGAGGAGAAGCACTATTTACATCCCCTATACCTGATAGCGCGGTGCCGAACAGGTCTCCAAGATCTCCACCCACCACATAATCTCCCTGTATTCCGGTAATATTTATGTCATCTATATATGTGTGCTCCGTGGTCGCACTGCTTGCCAAACACCCTATTTTAATCGAAAAAACATCGTTCATATAGTAATCAGATAAATCTATTGTTACCTGTGTCCACGCGAGTGCCGTTGTTGTAACGACATTGTCGTGCCACACGCCATCATATATGGAAACATATCCGTATTCGCCTGCATCCAATCCTACGGTCTCCCACCAGAATGAAAGAGTTTTTGCAGTGGTGTTTCTGAAGTCGAAACTCCTCTCGATATATGCTCCACCCACAGCATTAACGCCATATGTTCCGCTATGTGCGGTTGTACCAACAGCAGCACCGCCTCCTGCATACCAACCATTTAAATCGCTGTCCTCAAAGCCATCGGAGAAAAAGAGAGACTCGGCCAAGCTGCCTCCATAATATATATTCATCTTTCCTCTATTGTAATCATAAAGTTTTTCACCTATTCCCACATCATCCTTTCCGTCACCATTTACATCACCTATAATGGAAACGGCATTTCCGAACTCAGTACCCTTTCCTCCATGTAATACGGCATCCGCACCGCTCGCAGATGTCGGTATGCTGTCGTCGCCATAGAAAACATAGGCCTCTCCAGAATTGTTAAATATTCTTACATCGTCAAGATACCATCCTTCGCCGAAGTCCGCAGTATCCGCCGAGATATAAAATCGGATTTTCAGAGTCGAAGATCCTGCATATGCGCTTAAATCCAGTTCGATTCTCTGCCAATCGTTAATCGATGTACTGTCAAATGTTGTCAGATCCGTAGAGGTTGCAAAGTTATCGGTAG
This sequence comes from archaeon, assembly GCA_024281315.1. Lineage (GTDB taxonomy): Archaea > Thermoplasmatota > Thermoplasmata > JAJSAE01 > JAJSAE01 > JAJSAE01. Next base: position 3,391 of record JAJSAE010000050.1, read on the forward strand.
ATGCTTGAACATGAAATATGTCGTATGTCGTGGCAACAGGATCCGATTGGTACCTGGTCCAGAAAGATAATCTCGGATTCGTGATACCCGTTAAATCCACGCTGTTTGTCATAACGGCGTAGTATCCATCTGCGTATGCCCCTCCAGCGGAGCTGTAAAGAGAGGTTGATGGTGTATTATATTGAGTAGCACTCGTACCCCAGTTTACGCCATTAATGGTCCATTTTCCCACTCCGTTCTCAAAATCGTCATAGAAAAGCTCGCCTTTGTTTGAGGCTGGCGCACCGACAACAAAATCATCATACAACAACCCATCCACATTTCCCGCACCGCTCACACTGGCTCCGAATCTATCGGCTGGGGCTGCTCCAGTAATGTTCACCACTCCGCCGTCAGAATCGCTTACATATATCACTCCATCCCCTGCCGCCTGCTGTGTAATATTGTATCCTTCAATCAGATAGGCATTGCCGTTTGTTGAGTCGGGACAGCCCACCAGAACATCATCGTAGGCCCCACTTGCATTTGTGTCTCCCACACCTGCAACATCCCATCCGAAATGGCCGCCGGTTATGGTTCCATATACCGTGACATTCGCACTTGCAACATCTATGTTCTTTTCGTGGAATATGTCCATATTCTGATATCCGAAGAAGATGTAAACCGCCCCACTGTCCGTCCGCCCGCCGTTTGCACTATTGTTGTAGGGCGCTCCCACGGCAAAATCGTCATATCCATCTCCGTTAATATCTCCAAGTGCGGTGACATTAAATCCGAACTGTGAGGCATCCGTTCCATTGCCTTCTGCAAACTTGAATAAGGTATCGCCTCCCGCCACGGGTATTGAGGAGATAAGGAGCATTCCCACAATCAGAATTGCAATCCCTTTCATTTCTCCTCCTCCAGATTGGAGCCGCAAACCTTACAGATTTTGCTTCCTCCCTCGTTCATAAATCCGCAGGCGGGGCATTTGGTTCGCGTTTCTTCCATCTCTTCTTCCAGCAGCAGATCCACAAAACTCTGAATATCGTCCCTCTCTTCCCTGAGTTCGGTCATCTCTTCAGGGGTTTCGCCGTTACCGTTATCGTCGAAGAGGTCAATCAGGTCTTCTAGTTCTTCGAAAGCTTCGCTCGCTTCGCTGGTTCCATAGGCTTCTGTATCTATTTCATGAATGATCTCGGGCACTATCTCAGGACCACTCTCTATCTTGCTCAGGTCTTCCAGGACCTCTCCCGCCCCATGGTCTGCCTCTTCTTCCTCCGGCCACTCCCATGTTTCTTCCGGCTCTCTTTGTTCCTCCTCAGATTCGCCCTCTTCATATCCTTCATATAACTCGTCGATGTCGAATTCAAGTTCCTCCGGTTCCTGCGGAATCTTTTCTTTCTCTTCTTCCTCAACGGCATAACCGTTTATGCGGAGGAGATATCTGTGGTCCACCACGGCAATACCCATCAGCATAGCAAAGAATGTGTAATAAAAAGGGTCGTTATAATGGCTGTTGTATATGGCAATGGCGATTCCGGCAAGCATGAGCGAGGTTGGTATGAAAGAGTAAAGGATGTGCCAGCCTTTGTCATTGAAATGAAGGTAGGCATCAGCCCCTAGAACAATGGCAGACAATACGAGCAGTTGAATGGGGCCCAGTTTGAATACGGTGAAAGGCGTCAACTCGAGTATAAAAGCGGGAGAAAAGTTCAGTGTCCAGAACAGTACGAGGAAGAATTTTACAATCACATATAGTCCGAGAAACCAGAAGAATACGAAGGTTATGAGTGATAGTTTGTCTCTTCCTCTCATCTCTTTTTCACCCCGTTCTTCAGATCCTTTATCGGCTTATCAAACGAGCCGTATTTCACCTTTATTCCTGCCACTGTTCCTATAATAGCAAGAGTTACGGATATTATGTCGGTAGGGATGGGAAGCCTTTCCGCAACCGTTGCAAACGGGGACGGGTAATCAACTCTCGCTCCGGCATTCATCCCACCGCGATCTTCTATGGTCACAATGAGGTTGTGGGCTCTTACCGGCTCGAATGTGAAAATAATCTCCATCTCACAGAGCTCCTGTACGGTTTCATTCCCGGAAGGGCGTTGTACTCCTGATTTGGAGGGGATGAAGTAGTCTCCAACACTTTCGTTGAAGTGGTCGGCCATGGTCCAGTTACTCCTTGTGGCATATTGCGTGTAACTTACAACGGCCAGCGGCCTGTCCTCCCCCCATATCTCCACGGTAACTCTGTATATGTCTCTCCATGAATTGTAGTCGGACACGGTGATATTCACGACGGTGGAATCATTTACACTGGAAAAATGAATGAATGTAATCTCGGGAGAGACATTTTGAACCGAGACGCCTGTAGCATCGGGATTGGCCGATGCAGTAGTGGATAGCAGGAGGATTGCCAGTATCCAGAGCATGATAAGATAACCGCTCCGCGTCACTTCTTTTTCCTCCCTTTCGGTTTTTTATCGCTCCTCTCTTCTCTCATTCTCGCCTCCTCTGCCAGTCTTTTCTGGGTAAACAGCATGTATGCAACGGCGGCCCCCACCAGCACCATTAAGAAAGCAACAACCGTGATGCGATTCTGGGCTTCCGCTCCGTTTATGTCTCCCGGCACTCCTTCCTGCGGCACAGGCCCCACGGCCATTTCCGTGGTATATTTGTGATATTTTCCCTTGTAACTTATTTCATAGATAATGGTAGCCGTCGTGTCCGGTCTGTCGGCAAGCACACTTAAACTTATGTTCTTTTCGCTGTCTGGGCGCAGTTCTATTTGCAGGGGCAGAGATACATTTTCCCCCTCGTAAACAATCTCCCGAATCTTGCAATCGGAACCTTTTATTCCTATTATGGCAGAGCCGTTCCCAGTAAGAAATACGGTCAGATTGGATATGGAATCGTAGTCAACGCTTGTCTTTTTCTTGGCCTGAAAACTCAGGTCGCCATCGGTGTATATCTCGTAATTTGTGTGACCGATGTGGATTTCTGCGGTAAAGGTTGATGCGACAGTAGGTATCAGATGTGTCGTATTCTCTCTCTGTGGTATCCTGTAAGCGGCCGTGGCGCTGATTGATCCATCAAAACTAAGAATTCTCGGGCTCCACACGCCGGTTCTGAATACGATGTAATGTCTGGCATCTTTGCCCGGTTCTATAATTGCCACCTTGCCGGTCGTATTTATCCTGTCCGCATAAGCTGAGTAGTTTATAGTATATGTCAGAGGAACATTCCCCTCGTTTACCACCCTGAAATCCTGCATGTAATCCTTTGAATCAATGGTGGTTGCGACAAACGGCTCCGCTCGCAGGTTAAAGTCGGCGGAATGGAAGCTAGCCGCAACTCTTGGTGCTTCAAGGATTACAGTTCTCACTGCGATGCCGCTCCCTTCGCTGCTGATGGTTACCGTCCATGTACCATAGTATGCTCCGTAGTCCACACCCAAATATATGAGATAGGTATTTCCGCTCACGGAGCAGTTCTCTGGAACAATGTAGTATTGATACAGTGGATCTTCCCACACACCTCCGGAGTACTTCCAGAGATAGTGATTCGTCCAGTTCTGTTCAGCGCTGCCATACTGCATTTCGACCGTTAGATCAGAGACGGAAGAATCAAGAGTTACCTCTATGATATTCCAGATGCCCGTGCTCATGTGGTATGTTCCGTTTCCATCTATCATGGGTGCATCACCCGGCGTATGGACCGAGAACGCCACCAGAGAAACTGCATTGGAGTTTGTGGGCACGAGCCCCGCTACTACCATCAGCAAGACTGCTGTTAACACTGACACATACCTGTTTTTCATGGGGATGACCTCCTGTTGAGGAGAAAGGGGTTTGGTTGAGGTCTTATGCCACTGTTATGGTATATGTCACGGTTGAAGTATATGTTCCAGTGGGCGTACCGAACGGTATGCTAATCTGCCAGCTTGTGGTTACGGTGTGGTCGACACTTGGATTATATGTATCATAGGCCGCATGATATGTCGGCGTGGCGCTACCGTAAATGTACTGCGTGCTTCCACCCGAGGCAAAGTTAGCGTTGGCCAGATTTCCGCCGGTAACATCCACATTGTCTGCGGTTATGGTGTTGGTTCCATCACTGAGGTCACCTATAGCTACTGTCAATGTGAACTGCTCGTTGGCGCTGTATGTTACTGTTGTATCTCCATTTGTATTGAGCGGTATAGTATAACCGGGAGAGCCAGTACCTTCGGGGTCGGTTGCCGCACTTACAGTGGTATATCTATAGACGCCGAACTCATCATCCCAGTTGGAAGATGTCTGGCCATCGGTATTGGTGGCATTTACCCTGTAATTCCATGAATTCAGGTCATTAAAGCCTGGGCCGTTGTTGGTCCCCGCTGCGCCGGTAGCATGCCTTATCTCATTATTTGGGGTGAACGAGAAGTTCAGTACGGAGGAGGTACTGTTCACATAGGTTATGGAACCACCGTTGAATGTAACCTCTCCCAAACCGGCAGCGGCAAGACCGAATGACTCGGTGCCAGTGGTGTTGTCATACACAAGCCGGAACTGTGTGTTGTTCGTGGTGGTAACGGTCGGAAGCGCACTGTCGTCTCCGAAGTCATAGGACAGAGTGATGTTCACATAGGTTATGTTTAGCCATCCCGCATCCTGTGTTGCATTGATCTCAAAGTAGTAGGTCTGCAGCACATCTATCTGCGTGTTGTTTCTCAGTGCCCCTGTGCTGTCCATGAGTTTTACCGAGTTTATAATCGGTAGTCCGGTCTGCACATAGCAGCGGAGGGTGGTGTTCGTATCGCTTGCGGTTCCCTGATCTGTGGCCAGAACGCTTGCCGCGGGTACAATAAGAAGCAGTGCAATCACTGCCACTACAATCGTTGTTATTCCTTTCATATTTATCTCCTCTTTTATTTCTGTCACGGGAATGTATCAAGAGTGTATACATCCATGTTTGGTCCGTGTATATCTTGCATGTGCTCATCTCCTATTTATATGTTTCCATCACATGCGGCATCTGGGCAGACCTATTCTGCATGTATTTTTCAATGCTCTTAATTCTCCGTCTCCTGAAAATTCTTCGGTTTTTTTCCGACTACGGCAGACTCACTCTCCTGTTCGTAACCGTCAATGTGGACGGTTGGCATATTTTTCCCAAACGGAGGTTCTCTATTGCGGTACTTTGACCTTTGGCGAAATAATTTCCGTACTCTACACAGCCCCTCCTTGGCCGCAACGCTTATATAGAAGGTCAGATATAGGTGAGTTGACAAAACATAGGAGGTCTTACCATGATGGGAGGACAACCGATAATAATACTAAAAGAAGGAACAGAAAGACAGAGAGGAAAGGGAGCGCAGAGCAACAACATTGCCGCAGCAAAGGCCGTGGCCGATGCGGTGAGAAGTACTCTGGGCCCCAGAGGGATGGATAAGATGCTGGTTGACAGCCTTGGAGATGTCGTAATCACCAACGACGGCGCGACGATTCTGAAGGAGATAGATATCGAACACCCCGCCGCAAAGATGATTGTCGAGGTCTCCAAGACCCAGGACGACGAGTGTGGAGACGGAACCACCACTGCCGTGGTTCTGGCCGGTGAGATGCTCAAAAAAGCCGAGGAACTGATAGACCAGAATGTTCATCCGACCATAATCACCAACGGATTCAGGCAGGCATCCACAGAGGCCATAAAGCACCTTCAGGACATTGCAATCAAGGTTGACCTGAAGGACGAGAAGACTCTTAAGGATGTGGCCATGACCGCCATGACCGGCAAGAGTGTCGGAAACGCAAAGGAGCATCTGGCCAACATTGCGGTGAAAGCCATAACATCCGTTGCGGATAAGGACGGAAAGGGCTACCTCGTCGATGTGTCCAATATAAAGATTGAGAAGAAGCACGGCGGTGCGGTCTCCGATACCGAGCTGATAGAGGGTCTTATTCTGGATAAAGAGAAGGTACATCCCAGAATGCCCGTAAAGATTGCGAATGCAAAGATTGCGCTGATAAACTCCGCTCTGGAGATAAAGAAGACAGAGATTGATGCCAACATACAGATAAGAGACCCCGCACAGCTCCAGCAGTTCATGGACGAAGAGGAGAAAACATTGAAGGGTATGGTGGAGATGGTAAAGAAGTCCGGTGCAAATGTGCTGTTCTGCCAGAAGGGAATCGATGACCTTGCCCAGCACTACCTTGCTAAAGAGGGAATATTTGCAATAAGACGGGTTACTGAGTCCGACTTGAAGAAATTGGCAAGAGCCACGGGTGGAAAGATTGTCACCAACCTCAAGGACTTGACCAAGGCCGACCTCGGAAGCGCAAAAACGGTGGAAGAAAGGAAGGTGGGCGACAGCGAAATGACATTCGTAACCGGCTGCAAGGACCCCAGATCAGTGTCCATACTCATAAGAGGCGGAACAGAGCATGTAGTGGATGAGGTGGACAGAGCCCTCCACGACGCTCTGAAGGTTGTGGCCGTTGCCATTGAGGACGAAATGATTGTCCCCGGAGCAGGCGCACCCGAACTCGAGCTCTCTCTGAGGCTCAGGGATTATGCATCATCGGTAGGAGGGAGAGAGCAGCTGGCCATTGAAGCCTTTGCCAGAGCCCTTGAGATAATCCCGTGGACCCTTGCCGAGAACGCAGGTCTTGATTCCATAGATGTGCTCATCAAGTTGAAGGCGGCCCACGAAGGGAAGAAAGGCAACAAATATGCGGGCATTGATGTGTTCAGCGGAGATGTGAAGGACATGAAGAAGGCCAAGATTCTGGAGCCCCTGAGGGTGAAGAAGCAGGCCCTTGAGTCCGCCACAGAGGTGGCCAACATGATCCTCCGCATCGACGATGTCATTGCGTCCAAGAAAGGAGCGGGCGGCCCGCCCGGCGGGGCCGGTGGAATGCCTCCCGGAATGGGCGGAATGCCCGGCATGATGTAAATAAAACCTTTTTACTTTCTTTTTTCTTTTCAATTTTCAGGGGAGAAAAGATATAAATATTTCTTTTGCATACCGCGAACATGGACGAGGCAAAGGAGAAAGAGGAGAGGTATTACAGATATCTTGAGAAGAAATCTTTTGCTATGTTTATAATAGCGGGGGCACTTTTCACCTTTCCATTGCTTATGATGTGGGATCCGGAAAGTTACTGGGATTTGTGGATGGCGGGGATATACATCGCCTTTTCCCTCCTCATGTTAGGTGTAATCTTAGACAATACTATTTGGAAAAAGCACAAATACGGTTTTTGGATGTGCAGAAATAAAGAACTCAAAACTGAGGAGAGGAATCTAGATTTAGTCATCATATTGATAGCCTTTGTTGTGGTTATTTTTTTCTGGTTGCTTTTAAGCTCTGGTTCTTGTGAGTTTATATGGGTTTCAATCCTTCAATTTGGTTTGATCCCAGTGGTCTATTTTTTTATGAAAAGAGGTTTTAGAATAGCGAAAAGGAAGTATGGGAAGACTCGGCAAATCTATTTAAATACAAAAGTCCACATTAGGAAAAAAATAATATCTGACACTCTAGACAGGATGAAAATCAGATACACGGAACAGGATGAAAGTTCGAGACTTAGAGGTCCGAAAAAGTGCTTTGCCCTGCCAGACTATGGGATGAAGATATTTTACAGAGCTTATGGCTTTCCTCCTGACACAATAGCCATCACCAATATCCCTGACAATGATAGTATTGAAAGAGAGATAGAAAAAGAGATCCTCCGCCTGATAGAAGGAGGCAAACTCTAAATATTATACTTTTATTCTCCTCTTATGGACGAGGAGCAGGAGAAGTATCACAGGAGGTTAAAGATACGGAACTACATCATGCTCGCAGACATATACATCCTCGCATTTTCCATGCTGGCCATTCCGCTCTCACATTTTGATTATGGAGTTATTGCTCTTGTTACAATGTATGCTCCTGCCATCTCTGTTGTTGTGTGGCTTGTTGCTCCTAGGCTCTTACTAAAAAGCTCAGGATTCTGGTATTCTACCGCCCTGACGGCAAAGGCTGACTTTGTATTGGTTGTGGGAACGGCAATTTTGATGCCTGCTTATGCTGTGTCAATGCTATTAGCGATTTATCTTTCCATGCCAGATTTCCTTATGGCAAGTCCGCAACTTATAATCGGTGCTCTGTTTATCTCTGTTATGGGTCCTCTTCTTTATGCTGTAAGAAAATGGAAAATGAAGAAGTACAGTAAAAAATACGGAGAAACAAGGGGGATAACTCTTAAAATGGACAAGAGCAGGGCTAAGGAGCTGGTGGAAACCGCTTTAAAGAACATGAAGCTTCAATACAACGAGGGAAAGGAGGGCTCAAAAATGGAAGGCTTCCGTGATTCCTATATACTTGATTCGGGACTTCGTATCATCATAGTGCCGATAAGTACCATCAAGAGTTCGATAAGAATAGCTAACATCCCCGACGACGACACCCTCGAAAAACAGATAGAGGGAGAAATCCTTCGCCGCCTCTCCACCTCGCAACTCTGACCACATTCACCCATCCCTGCGGAATACTGTTAAATATCCTTTCTTCTATCATCTCTCATGCTGTTTGAAGAGGTCGTACGGGCCTATGAAAAAATAGAATCAACCGCCAGCCGTCTGGAGATGAGGGACATGCTAGCCGACCTGTTTTCCGGGGCCAGCTGCGATGAATTGAAGACCATTGTCTATCTCACCACCGGCCGCCTCTGCCCGGAGTTCGTGGACATGGAGTTCGGCGTGGCCGATAAGCAGATTCTTAAGGCCATTTACGAGGCGACTCGCGTGGACATGGGGCATCTGGAGGCCCTTTACAGAAAGACCGGCGACCTTGGGGCCGTGGCTGCAATGGTTCTCATGGAAAAGAAGCAGAGCAGCCTTTTCACTGAATCTCTCACGGTGGAAGGCCTTCGCGCCGCATTGGAGGAATTGAGCAAAAAGAGCGGAAAGGGCTCCCAGCAGTATAAATCCAGAACGCTTGCGGGCCTGTTTCACAGCGCCAGCCCGGTGGAGGCGAAGTATCTGGCCAGAATCCTTGTTGGCAAAATGAGGATTGGCGTGGCGGTTATGACTATTCTTGATGCCCTAACCGTTGTATTTGCAGGGGACGAGAACAGGCAGGCTGTTGAGAGAGCGTATAATATCACCTCCGACATCGGCCTCGTTGCGGAGATTCTTTGCACGAAAGGAGTGGAGGCCCTGAAAGACCTCCGCGTGCAGGTTGGCCACCCTCTCAAGGCCATGCTGGCCGAGCGGCTCGGGGATATCGGCGACATAATGCAAAAGATGGGGGGCAGGGCCGCTTTCGAGTACAAGTACGACGGCCTTAGAATGCAGGTTCACATTGATAAAGGTGCGCCCGAAGGGGGGAAAATAAAGATGTTCTCCCGGCAGCTGGAGGACCTCACCCCGCAGTTTCCCGAACTTCACCACTGGATTTTAAATGCTTTTGAGGAGGAGAAGGGGATTATTGAAGGGGAGTGCGTGCCTGTTGACATAACTACCGGAGAGTTTCTGCCGTTTCAGGTCATATCCCGCAGAAGGGGGAGAAAATACGGCCTTGACGGTGCAATTGAGGAGTTTCCTGTGAAATTAGTCCTGTTCGATGTGCTTCTGTCCGGCGATAAGGAGATGATAGACCTTCCGTTCCCCGAGAGAAGGAAGGAACTGGAGCGGGTTATTGGACCGAACGAAAGGGTTGACCTTTCAACCATCCTTATAACCGACAATACCGATGAAGCGCAGAGCTTTTTCATGGAGGCGCTGGCATCCGGCTGCGAGGGTCTCATGACGAAATCGCTGGCCGACGATTCCGTGTATCGCGCGGGAAACCGCGGCTGGATATGGATAAAATACAAGAAGGAGTATCGGTCGGAGATGGTGGACACCGTGGATCTGGTGGTGGTGGGAGCCTTTGCCGGAAAGGGAAGGAGGGCTGACACATACGGCGCCCTTCTCATGGCTTCCTACAATCCTGAAGAAAACAGGTACGAAACGGTATGCAAGCTCGGCAGCGGCTTTGATGACAGCCATCTTTCTCTCCTGCCGGAGATGCTCAAACCCTACCTTCAGAAGGCGAAGGACAGGCGTGTTGAGTCTATAATGGAAGCGGATTACTGGTTCAGTCCGGGCCTCGTACTGGAGATAATAGGTGCGGAGATAACCCACAGCCCGGCCCATACCTGTGCAAGAGATGTTTTGAAGGAGGGGGCCGGCCTCTCTATAAGGTTTCCCAGATTTACAGGAAGATTCAGGGATGATAAGGGGCCGGAAGATGCTACGACATCGCAGGAGATTGTGCAGATTTACAGGGCGCAATTGAAGAAGACATGAGGGATAAGCGATAATTATAAATACATAGTTAGTCGTAATTAGTTCATTGTGCGGGAAACAATCCCTTGTTGCAATGGGCATTCGACTTGGCATTGTTTGCATTAAAAGGAGTAATGATGATGTCAATAGAAGTAAACATAGAATGGAACATTGGGGGAGCCCTTCGCGTGGGGGTCACAGGCCGTGACTCTCCCAATACCATATAGAGTCCTCATTAAAGCAAGACGGATTGATCCTGCGTTGAAGGGCTCAAAATGGGGTTCGAATCCCCTACCCCGCACCTTTTTCCTTCTCCACTCCCGCAAATCTTTAAATACTACCTCATTTTAGGGCCTATAAACCGATGTGTTGGCAATTTGGCCAGACGCTTAGGGCAATGCGTAAGCAACCCTGAAACGGAAAACCCGCTGTATTCTGGTGTTCCGGGGGGCGTCACGGCCAGAGGCGAAGGCCGACATACAATTGAAGTGAGGAATTGACATGGCTAAAAGAAGTCATCCCAGGAGAGGCTCTCTCGCCTATTCGCCCCGCAAGAGAGCAAAGTCTGAAACGGCCAGGATATCAGCTTGGCCGGAAATCAGCGAAGGCCCTAGAATTCAGGATTTTGCAGGATATAAAGCGGGAATGACCCATGCCCTTATGGTTGATTACAGGAAGCACAGCAACACCTCCGGCATGGAAGTTCACACTCCTGCTACCGTGATTGAGGTGCCGCCCCTAAGGGTTGCGGGCATAAGATTCTACGAGAATACCAGTTACGGCCTCAAGACCCTTACCGAGGTCTGGGCAAAGAAGCAGGACAAGTATCTCAGCAGAAGGCTTCCTGTCCCGAGAAACCCGGATATGTCTCGCTTGAAGGAGATTGACCCTGCGGATGTTGACGAAGTAAGATTAATTGTATATACTCAGCCCTCCAAACTCACCGGCGTGCCGAAGAAGGTCCCCGATGTGATGGAGATGAGGGTTGGCGGCGGCAGCATACAGGAAAGAATTGATTACGCAAAGGACAAACTCGGAAAGGAGTTGAAGATTGAGGATTTTGTCTCTCCCGGCCACATGGTGGATGTTGTCTCGGTTACGACTGGCAGGGGCTTCACAGGCCACAGAAAGAGATGGGGAGTGAAACTGCTCAGCCACAAAAACAGCAAGCACAGAAGGATGATAGCCACCCTCGGCCCGAAGTCTCCGGGATATGTGAGACCAACGGTTCCGCAGGCAGGACAGAAGGGTTACCACCAGAGAACGGAATTCAACAAGAGAGTGCTTAAGATAGGAAAGGCCCCGGAGGAGGATTCCGATGATATAAATCCGGCAGGGGGCTTTGTGAATTATGGTCTTGTGAGAAATCCCTATGTGCTTATTCACGGCTCCGTGCCCGGTCCTTCCAAGAGGCTGGTAAGATTCAGAGATCCGATGAGGTTCCATGGGAAGCCCATTGACAGTGTGGACATTCCGTATGTCTCCACCGAGTCCCAGCAGGGAGATTGAGGTGATTTAGATGGTTAAGAAGGTTGTTAAGGATAAAAAATCAGGCGAATTCCCTGTTTATTCCGCAGAAGGGAAGGTCTCCGGCTCCATTGCGGTTCCCGAGGTATTTCATACCCCCCTCCGGCTTGATATTGTCAGAAAAGCGGTTGTTGCCATAGAGACCCATGACCGGCAGCCCTATGGGCCGTCTCCAACGGCAGGCATGAGACACGCAGTCTCCACATGGGGAAAAGGACGGGGCGTAGCCAGGGTTCAGCGCCTGACACAGGGAAACAGTGCGGCCGAGTCCCCGAACAATGTCGGAGGCAGAAGGGCACACCCGCCTACGGTTGAGAAATCATACTACAAGAGATTCAACAGAAAGGAGATGGCCCTTGCACGGGCATCCGCACTGGCGGCCACAAGCAAAGTAGAGATTGTAAGGCGGAGAGGGCACAGATTTTCCGAGGATATATCTGCTCTTCCGCTGGTCGTAGACGACTCTGTTCTGGAGATTGAAGCTACGGCCGATGCCATAGAATTCCTTGACACTGTCGGCCTGTACGATGATATCATAAGAGCCAAGGAAGGAAAGCACATACGGGCGGGCCGTGGAAAGATGAGAGGCAGAAAATACAGGGTGCCGAGAAGCATTCTGTTTGTTATGGATGTCAATAAGCCGTTGGCAAGAGCGGTCAGAAACCTGCCCGGTGTTGAGGTTGTACCTCCGCAAAGGCTGGGGGCATCCGACCTCGCGCCCGGTGGAGACTCCGGCCGCCTGCTTGTGATGAGCACGGAGGCCGTCAAATACTTCGGAGGTGCTTCTGAATGAGAAACCCGCACGCAGTACTCCTTCACCCCTATGTCACTGAAAAAACAATGAATCACATGGTGGGTACGAAGGTTCAGGATTATAAGGACGGAAACAAGCTGGAATTCCTCGTCAGAAGGAACGCCACAAAACCCGAGATAAAGAGGGCCTTCGAGGAGATATTCGAGGTTGAGGTGGATTCCGTGAGGACGATGATATTGAAGGATGGGAAGCATGCCATAATAAAAATGAAGCCGGGATACTCGGCGGAAGATATAGGCATGCGGATAGGGATATTCTGAGGTGATTTCATGGGTAAGCGTATAATTCCACAGAGGAGAGGGCGCGGAGGTATGCAGTACAGGTCTCCCGGCCACACTCACAAGGGCGTGATAAGACACCCGCCTATAAGAGAAAAGAAAGGGATTGTTGTGGATCTGATTCACGACCCCGGTAGAATCGCACCCCTTGCCAAGGTTTCCTATGAAGGTAAGGTATATCTGCAGCTGGCTGCCGACGGCCTTTCGGTTAATGATGAGGTTTCTGTGGGCATCGCTGGAGATATAAAGGCGGGAAGCACCGTTGCTCTCGGCCTCATTCCGGAGGGGACAACGGTATTCAATATAGAAAAGCAGCCCGGCGACGGGGGGAAGTATGTCAGAGGTGCAGGTACCGGCGCTCTTGTAATAACACAGGGTGTTAAGACGAATATTCGCCTTCCTTCCGGAGAACTCAAGATGTTTGACCCCAATTGCAGGGCGACAATCGGCTTCGTTGCGGGAAGCGGCCATCTGGACCGTCCGCTGGCAAAGGCCGGAAAGAAGTATCATGCATATAAGAGAAAGAGTAAGGCCCACCTGAAGGTAAGCGGTGTGGCCATGAATGCGGTTGACCACCCCCACGGAGGAGGCGCACATCAGCATGTTGGTATCCCCAGCACTGTTTCAAGGAATGCCCCGCCGGGAAGAAAGGTCGGCCAACTGTCTCCCAAAAAGAGGAGCGGTAAGAAGAACAGGAGGATGAAGTAATGGCGCGAAGGACCAAGAAGACTGCAACATCGGCGAAGGCGGCCAGAAGGCGTTCGAGGAAGCTGAAGAGCAGCATTCAGGCAAGGAAAAAGAAGGAGTTCACATACAGGGGATACACCCTTGAGGAACTGAAGGCCATGCCGGTGGAAGAGGTTATCGGACTGATGACCGCCCGGGTCAGGCGCTCCTACAGAAGAGGATTCAATCCAGAAGAACAGGCGTTTCTCGACCGGATGCGAAAGAGCAAGGGCGTTGTAAAGACCCACAGAAGAGCGATGGTCATTCTCCCCGAGTTTGTCGGAAAGACCATTGCGGTTTATAACGGAAAGACCTTCAGGGAATTCGAGGTGGTTCCAGAGATGATAGGCCACTATATCGGGGAGTTCTCCGTGACTAGAGGATTTGTTAAGCACTCCGGACCCGGTGTCGGCGCTACGAAGTCCTCGAAGTTTATGCCGCTTAAGTAAGGTGATATTATGGCAGGTTATACAGTTGAATTTGACCCGGATGTAAGCTCCCGTGCCCTGATGGTAGAGGAGGACATATCACCCAAACATGCGGTGGAAGTATGCAGGGCGCTTCGCGGGATGATGGTGGAGGATGCCCTTTCGTTCCTTGATGATGTCATCGCTCTCAAAACCCCCGTTCCTTTTAAAAGATACAACAAGAGGGTACCCCATCGAAAAGGCATAGGTCCGGGCCGTTTTCCCGAGAAGGCGGCCAGAACCATCAAAAAGGCCATAGAAAGCGCAAAGAGCAATGCGGAGTTCGACGGTAAGGATACGGACAGCATGTACATATCCACAATCTCCGCATCCCGCGGAAGGGTTACGGAGGGATACATAGCCCGGGCGCAGGGGCGTTCCACCCCGTTCAATCACGAGACAGTGAATATAGAGATAATAATAACTTTAACAGAAGAGGAGAAGTGACTCCATGGCTGGTGAAAGAAAATTTATAAACGAGAATGTTCGGCGACTGCTTCTTAAGGAATTTCTTAGGAAAAAGGTCAGCAGAGCAGGCTTCGGTGG
>JAJSAE010000051.1 GCA_024281315.1 archaeon
AGAATCGGAAGATCCCGACCAACTCACATAGATTGTATTGTCATTTGTCCAGACATTTGTTGCAGGAGTTGAAGAATGTGAAGAGGGATTGAATGGTGGAGTCGTATCCACTTTGAATGGACCTATGTGATATGCCCCGGAATTCCAATTACCCGCATTATCTCTTGTTCTTATGTGAAGGTACCAAATACCATCGCTCAATGGAGAACTGGTTGTACTCGTCCCTGTTGTATCAATTGTTGTATCTGGAATTGTACCCGAATTTGTAGACCACTGGATAGAATACCCAGAAACTCCACTTCCAGAATCGGAAGATCCCGACCAACTCACATAGATTGTATTGTCATTTGTCCAGACATTTGTTGCAGGAGTTGAAGAATGTGAAGAGGGATTGGAGGGCGAGACAGTATCCAACTTGAAGGGAGGGCTGGCATCGAAATTAGAATATTCCATTCCATCAGAAGCTCTAACTAGTATCCAAACGCTATCATCGGATATACCTGTAGTATCCCACTCTATTGATGTAGAGCCTATGGGACTGGTGCTGATAGTTATCCATTCAGAAGCGTCTAAAGAATAGTAAAAGGATACTTTGAAATAATCTGCATCTTCTCCATCTTCATCATTTACAGTGGCGGTTAAAGTTAGAGTGCCATGATACCATTCCGTCCCAAAATTAGGGGCTATGCATGTTGGAGGAGTATTATAGTCTATTTTGTTCCAAAATATTGCCTCTTTGGCGTAGTGGTTTTGTTCTGAGGTGTGTAACTCTTTCCAATCCGCCCAAAAATCGGCAAAATTATTCTGGTGTCCGCTACTGAGAATTCCCCATATAGCATTAAATCCACCATCAAATACATCTATACCGTCATCCTCACCATCGTAAAGGTCATAAAGAGCGGATGCTATTAAACCTTCGATTGTGTCGCCTTCTAACCAATCCATTTGGTCTTCTACATCCCTCTCAAAAGGGAGGAGATAATCATCAAATGTTGAGTCTCCTCTGGCTGTAGTCGGGAAGAAATCCGCCCATCCCTCCCACCAAGCGGCATCTGGGGGTATTGACTGGAACCAATTATGAGTGCTTACAGCATAATTGGGCGGGTGCCAGTCTCCATAAATAGAATACATAATATGGTGCCCGTACTCGTGAAGAACAACATCAGGGGAACCTGCGTGTCCAGAAGTGATATGCATTGTATGGTAAAACACTGAAACTGGATCTGCATCAGAGGTGTGATAATGTGTCCAATCGTTACCAAAGCCATAATTCGCACTATGCCCCTCTTCCCATGTTGCAATTACTTTTGGCGGCGTCCATCCTGCTGGCCCATTTGCCATATAATCCCAACCGTCCATCAGGTACTCATAGATTCTAAACTCCCCAAGTGTATCAGTACTCCATGCGCCAACATCAACGATTCCATCAGGAACATCCCAGAAGATGGATGTAACTCCGGCATATGGAGAACCCCATTCTCCATTCACTCTAGCCGCCGGAGTATCAGGAATGAATTTTACATATATGTCTCGAGTTCCCCCTTCATCATTGTTTGACAACCAAGAAGATTCAAAAGTTCCGTCTGCATTTACAATAGTAGAATCCAGTAAGCTATCGAAAATGCCTTGATTCGAATCCCAGAATTCTACCAACAACCATCTTGCAGGCCGGAAACCAAGTTCGGGATCATTATAACTAATAGAACCAGTTATTTTTATCACGCCAGAAGACCTAGGAGTGACTGCCTCATCATACTGTTTGTCTGTAGGAAGGATATAATTTGTATCAATCTCCGGCACCTTAGATGGTCGGTGCTCAAAAAGTGGATTGAAGTTAATTGATTCTTTAGATACATTTAAAGGGCTAAGCAACACTGTGTAATTTTCTGAAACATTCCCTACTGTTGGGTCTGTAAAATTCTCCCCTATTATTGGAGAAGGAAAGGTCGTAGAATTAATCTGTTGATGTTCATCATCGGATTCGGGTCTATATTCTGGAAAAGGTCCCTCATGGATATATGCAGAATCTTCATGGACTTCGATGTAAAGCGTAGAACCGCCATCAACACCAGACACAGATGAGCATCTATCGAGGTCAATATAGGGCAGTCCATCATAAGTTACATTCCAATTGACAGTGTGATTTTCAGTTGTAATCCAGAGCATTCGAGCCGCAATCGTCCAGTTCCCCGTTTTTACACTTTTTATTGTGCCGCTTAATTCCACGGTTTCACCTTTTTTAAGTTCTTTTCCCGTCCATCTCGGTCGCTCTCCAACCCATTCAAAGCCATCGCCATACTTTGGAGGCAAAATTATCTCTGCCGCGATTCTTCCAGAACCTGTAGTATTGATACTAATGTCCCATGTCGCAGTGAATATAGCACTAACCTCTGCAGTTTCATTAAGGGCCGGGGCTCTGGAAATAGAGAAGGAAGTGTGGAACGAAGATTGTGGGGATGCCTCTCCATGGTTCTGCGTCAGTAGAGCGCCCAGAACCGAAGCCAAAACTAAAATGGCTATCAAAACTCCCACTAATAACATCTTCTTTCTTTTTGTCCGTCTGTTTTGCGGTTTCTCTTCCATTTCAATCCCTCGTTTTCTCTCTTGTATCATTCATCCCACGCATGAGATGTTGAAGCATGACACTATCAATCACGGGGGATTATATATGCCTTTCGCCCAGTATTACGCCGTTTCTTTATTTTTAATAGTTCTTCCATGGCAGTCTCATTTGTCTACTTCTTCATGAATCTGTAGCTCATTTGCTTTTGAGATTACTCAGATGGAGAGGAGATGAAAAAGAGGGGAAGAAGGAGTGATTATTTCTTTTCCTCCGTATCTTTCTTCGAAGCCCTCCGGAAGATAACGGTCCCGACAAGGATAAGCAGAGCCATTATTCCTGCAGTAATCGGCAGAAGATTACTATAAAAAGCGGTCGTAATGCCGTTTGATTCCGCAGGATTGTCGTTTTGGCTTGTATTGGAGGCTGTATTGTTTGCATTGATGAAAACAGTGCCGTTCAGGGCCAGAACACTGCTGTATTCTCCGTATCCTGCCAGATTCGATGCACGAACCCGATATTCATAGGTCACATTGCCGGAGTGATTATCTAAAACTGCGGAAGTTTCGTTACCGCCATAAAGAGAATACCAGCCGCTCTCCCATTCGTTTATAATGCATCTTTCCTCCAGAGAGTAGTTATCCGCACCGGACACCTTACTCCATGCAACAGAAACTGTTCCGTTCTCTGCCGTGTAATTAACGGAGAGTAATACTGGCATGTCCGGTTTAAAAACTACCTTTACCACCATACTATTGCTCCATTCACCTGTCCTTATGCTGTTGTTCCCTCTGACACGATACCAGTATTCACCCGCCGAAAGGTTGGAGAAATTAATCTCCGTGCCGTTTCCTTCATAGATAATCTCGGAATCCGAAAAGTTCGCAGTGTACGACCTTTCCAGCGTGTACCATTCGGCTCCTTCTCCCGCATCCCAGTACACGGTATGATTCCCATCCGTATCTATATCTTCCGTAGCGGAAAGATCGGATGGGCCGACATAGTACGGGTCATAAATACCGAGGCCGCTGTTCGAGCCGATATAGAGCCAGCTATTCCGTTCATCCCACAGAATATCTGCAACAGATGTGGCAAGTACATCTTCAAAATCCAAGGTATCAATTACATGCATTGTGTCTGGATCAAAGAGATGAAGTTTATCCTGCCCTTCGACATAAAGGATACTGCTGTCTGAGTTTAGAGCATCGGGGCCAGGCCACCGCTCATGTATATCATATGTTCTGAAGGCGTCATTTTGGATGTCGTAAACAGAGAGTTCTGTTGACCAAGTGTTTATGTACAATTTATGGCGTTTTCCGTCAAGAGTGATGCCGAAAACATGTCTCTCGGCCAACCCATCCCAGGTGTTTCTGACCGATATAGTATCATTTTTTATGTCGTAGATTGCAAGCCCGCCGCTTGTGCCGATATAAAGGATATTATTAGCCTTGTCCAACTCTAATGACCAAACATGTCCATCACCGGGCAATCCATTAGTATAGTTTATGGTTTTTTCAATCTTAAATGTTGAAACATTCAATAAAAGCAACCCATCTGCATCAGTTCCGATATAAAGCATGTTGTTATTTTCATCATACGCAAGAGCGCGAATTCCATTATTTGGCAGTCCCTCTTCAGTTCCAATATTCTTAATTAAGCCAGTGGATGTATTATATATAGTAAGGCGAGTACAGGGCGGGGGGGGGAGATGGAATACTAAGAAAACCCATAAATAGAAGGTGCTTGGACGGTGCCATATCCAGTGCAATTGTATTATTTCCAGCCAATCCATCTTCATAAGTCAGGTTAGTAACACTCAGATTATCAATGTTCACAATGTTCAACCCCTTCATAGTCCCGACATAGAGTCTATTGGCGGCTTCGTCAAAAGCTAAAGACTGTATGCTCGTATTAATCAATTCTTTGTCCAGTATTGCGATGGGCATAGACGGACGGCAGGACGCTCGGTATGAGGCGATGGCGATGGATACAGCACTGTTAGTAGATTCAATTCGACCAGACGGGGTAGCAAGAGGCATAAGTCCCACAAGGAGCATTCCCAGTACCATCCCGATTGCCATCATTTTCCTATATTTCATTTCCTTTCACCCTTATCTTTCTTCGAAGCCCTCCGGAAGATAACGGCCCCGACAAGGATAACCAGAGCCATTATTCCTGCAACAATCGGCAGAAGATTGCTATAAAAGACCCCTGCAAGGCCACCGGATTCCGCAGGATTGCCAACCATAGATGTATTACTATCATCCGAAGGGGGTGTCAAATCGCTGGTCACCTCATTCTTCTCCGTTGCAAACGAGAACACCTCGGTGGAATTTGTGGTGTCGCCGCTCACGGCCTCCACATAGAACGATACATTGGAGCCAGCAGGCAGGCCTTGAATTGTAGTGGACCAGACTCCAGTAACCGAATCTCCGGCAGATAAAGTCATGTTTAGTGCCGTATATTCACTCCCGTTAACGCTGTAATATAGAACAACATTATCCACTCCGAAGGTATCCGTTATTGAGATATTGATTTCCCTGTCACCGGCCATCGCCACGGAATAGTTGCCTATTGCATCGAAGTGAGGCGAACAACCAGTAACTACAACATGATATATCGAAGTTACCGCAATATTGTCCGAATCGGCCGCCTGAATGTAGTAATAGATGTTTCTGGAGTGGAGTTCTGAGGGAAGAATTTTCGCCTCCCATGCACCGTTTTTAATATCACCTGATGTAAGGACCATCTTTTTTGTGAGTGGGGTTGTGGTTCGGTCTCCCCAATAACGAACGGAAACATACTGTACACCGAAATTATCGGTAACGGTTGCATTAATCGTAAGGTTCTGTGTTCCACTGATTTCTTCCACCGGCTGGTGTGTGATTTCCGGGGGGGTAACATCCTTATCAGGATTTCTCCTCATATAGATGTCCCAGTTTCCGTTTCTGCTGTCTTGCCAGACCACATAACTGTATCCGTTGGAGTCAGTTATAATCTGCGGGTACTTTGCGTCTCCGGTGGAATTCGATAGCCTCGTACTATTCATCAGTGTTTTTCCGTCATTGTCTATATTTTTGTAGTATACCTCCCACTTATTTTCTCGATAGTCCTGCCAGACAACATTGAGGCTACCATCAGAGTTCATTGAGACTGAGGGCCGAATAGAAGCTCCAGTAGCATAAGTTAATCTTATATCTTTACTCCATGCAGTTCCCCCATCATCACTCTTTTTGAAATATAATTCATAGTTGCCTGAAGAATTATTTGCCCAGACAAGATAGAGACTATTCCCATAAGTGAATAAAGTTGAGGTGTACGTCTTTTTCGAAGAGAGTTTTATAGGTAGAGACCAAGTAGTTCCGTTATCGTTGCTCATTGAAAAATTCAGTCCGTCGTTAGTGGGAATAACTGCATAAACATTGGAATTCCATGCACCTATCGAAGGACAAGAGATTCCCTCCCATATTTTGCTACCGACTATGTTTGTTTCATTCAGCACATATATTCTGTCATCTAAATACCAATAATCATTCATGACGATATAAACATAATTACTGTTTGAAGCGATATCTATTCTGCAGTCATCATAGTCGGAAGGCGGGTGCAGGTAATAGGGATAGGGTGCTTCCCAGTTTTTTCCATAGTCTTGACTTGCCAGATAATGGAGTGTGGGCTCTTCTCTTCTTACATCATGATCTACAAAGACCAAATAAAGGCTCTTTGAATCGCAAATAAGTTTTATATTATTATATGTACCCATTCTAGTTATTGGAAAAAGTATTTCATAATCAGACCATTCAGTCCCTCCATTCATACTATTCATATAAAAAATGTCGCCATCCTTACTCCGACTTTTATTCCTATCATCTATCCAAACCAGATGCAGCCTTCCGCTGTTATCCACCGCAATTGAAGGCTGTGTGGAATTGGATGTGGAATTTGTTAGGCAAACTTCAGGGCCCCACTGTACCGCACTATCATTTGTCCCAAGATAGCCGCCTGAAGATATGAACTCCGATGCGCCCACTCCGCTTATATCCCCTCCGGTAGCAGATGTATAGCTGAAACTCGGCAAAACGAGACATACTACAATAAGCATAATTATCCACTGCCAGCCAATACTTCCTACTCTGGTTCCTTCCGTATCCATTTCAATCCCTTCTGTTGTCTCTTGTCCTAGATCATTCATCCCCCGTGAGATGTCAAATCATGACACCACCCTTGAAAGGGGGGAGGGGGCTTAAATAGATTTCGGAGCAAATAAGGGAATGTGCATTACTTTTAATGGTCTTTACTTTACGATGATGGGTGAGTGGGTGTCTGTTCCCATACTTCATCATA
Source organism: archaeon (assembly GCA_024281315.1). Classification (GTDB taxonomy): domain Archaea; phylum Thermoplasmatota; class Thermoplasmata; order JAJSAE01; family JAJSAE01; genus JAJSAE01. Next base: position 6,905 of record JAJSAE010000051.1, read on the forward strand.
GACCTGCAATCCTGCCTTACTCGCTTCTCACCCAGAGAATTTAACCCTCTCTCCCCAAGAGAACATAGGATCGGAAACGAGTCGGGTCTGCGGCTATAAAACTATTTGTCCAACACAGCATTGTCGGTCCGGTACTTTCTTATGAGCTCTATGGCCATCTCCCTGCTCTTCCAACCCTCCACAAGGGTGTTCTTCCCCCTTTCCAGCTCTTTGTAAGTGGCGAAGAAGTGCTCTATGTCCTTCAAAAGGTGCGGGGGCACATCGTCCAGAGAGCGGATGTGATTCCAGAGGGGGTCGTTTATGGGGACGCAGAGAACCTTCTCGTCCACACCCTTTTCATCCCTCATCTTGAAGAGGCCAACTGGTCGGACCTCCATGATGCAGCCGGGAAAAGTCGGCTCCCACAGAAGGACCATTGCATCTAGAGGGTCGCCGTCCTGAGCCATGGTGTCGAAGATAAAGCCGTAGTCGCAGGGGTAGTGAACGGAGGAGAAGAGCATGCGGTCGAACCTTATCATCTTCCTCTCCTTATCGTACTCGTACTTGTTCCGGCTCCCCTTGGGGATCTCAATCATGACGGTAACGATAAAGCCGCCCTCTCCGTCGTCTCGTATGTTCTCCATGACAATCAGGCCTCTGCTTTCTTGACTCTGGCTTCTGGGTCCTCCAGTGCGGCCATGGGGCAGACCATGACGCAGAGGTTGCAGTGTATGCAGTCATCGTTGAACTCGAGAACCACCTCGTTGAGGTATATGGCGTTCACAGGGCAGGTGCCCACGCAGGCCCCGCAGTGCATGCATTTGCTGAAATCGACTATCATGCTACGGTAATTCCGGACACAATACTTAAAGGTTGCGAGCGATGTTACGAACTTCAGAGTACGGAAATTATTTCGCCATAGTTTAAAGAGAGAAGAAGCTGCATCTAGCGAAATCAAAAAAGGAGAGACAGCGATGTATTAAATATGGAAAAATAATCGTGCTAACAATTACTTTCACCCATCTCTCCTCTGCAAACGATTAAGTACCCCGTATCCATCTGCAATCATGAATATAGAGCAGCAGGCCCTGGAGATTGCCGCTGAGATCAGAGACTCATGGGGCGGCCTTGAATTCACGAGCCACGGCAGCAAATGGAGTCTTCGGGGCCCGGGCGGAAGCGTGCTGGACAACATATCATTCTCCCGCTACAGAGTCTCCGAACCCGATAAATATCCGGCACTGGCCGCAGTGGACGGCAGTTCCGCGGTCATTCTGGATGCGGGCAGTTTTCTTATAGGTGCGGTAAGGGTGGCCA
>JAJSAE010000052.1 GCA_024281315.1 archaeon
CATAGAATTCACGGATCATTATGGCTGAAAATAGGAGAAAATCCTGACGAGGCTTGTTAGGCCTCTTCATGGCACAAATAGAAAGGAGGAAGGAGCATGGACATGGAGAAACGAAAAAATAACCGTACTCAACAGGGGCGTCTTTCATTGTAGTATCCCGAATTAATTTTACAACGCACCTCTCCAATCTGTGTGCGTTTCTCGCTCACTTCGCTCGCAATACACCGCTCTTTTTCCATTTGTGTGGCGTTTCTCATTAGCTAATCGCTAATGATACACCTCAATCAACCATCCCTCATATTTAAAGATCATCTCCTCTGGAAGCTTTCAGTAGAAAGCTTCGTCAGGAGTTTCTGCATTCTTGAAATCCAGACTCATGCGGGGTTTATCGTAGTTATAGTTGTGCACAATCTCTACGATTATACCATGTGCACATATATCTCGAAATTCTCGATATACCACTCCATAAGCTCATCTATATCTTTGAAAAATCTTCTCTTCGCTTCTACGATGCCAAAGAACCGTTCTATTTTTCCGTTTGTTCATTGCTGAAACGCAATAAGCCACTTCCCATTATCGAGATATTTCCAGTCTCCTTGCCAGAGGCTCATTGAATGCTTTCTTTCAAATCTAACATATTTTCTCTGCTTTTTCTTCGGATTTTCCATGATTAGACCCCTTAAAGCATGATTCTGTATATTCTGTTGTGTGGAATGTGAATTCCAACATCCCGTTCAATCTTTGATTCAAGGGCCAAGGGCCCTAATTTGTATTTCTCATACTTTTCGAATACAAGTTTTCTCTCAGATTCTGGGATGTCTTTTCTTTTTCTTCCAGCCCTTTTCAGCTTTGGTATCTCTCCAAAGGAGAGATACTCCTTGTAGAGCTGCCAGACTCTAACTTTTGTAATCCTCTGGATTTTGGCAATCTCGGCCATGGAACGCCCTTTTTCGATTTTCCGGAGAATCCAACGCTTTTTTAGATGTCTATGTAGCGTTTCTAACTTCCTCTCCCCGCTCGGTCGTAATCCAACGCACCTATTCAATCGGCCCATGCGCTTCTCATTCGCTCATGATCCAATGGATTTTTCGCTGATTTAGCTTTGTCATGCCCGTACTGGAACGGACTGTAAAATAATTTCGGGATCGGACAGTGATTGTATTCCACCAAAACCCTTAAAAACTGATACGCTTTCGCCTGAAAAGAAGGTGATTTAATGGCTGCTAAAAAGTCCGAATCGGTATCAAAGAAATCAGATGATGTGGTAAAAGAAGGCGACATGATATATCTTGAGTATGATGCCTACATAAAAGAGAAGGATCTTCTGTTCGAGACCACCAAGGAAGAACTTGCGAGGGAGCACGATATATTCGACGAAAAGTCCAGTTATGGCCCCGTTGCGATCACGGTCGGTAAAGGAAATGTGTTCGAAGGGCTTGAGGAAGCTCTTATAGGCGCAAAGGTAGGTGATGAGAAGGAAGTGGAAATTCCTCCGGAAAAGGCGGCCGGTCCGTGGGATAAGGAAAAAATGGAAATATTCCCCATTCGTGAGTTTATACGCGATAAAATTGACCCTTACCCGGGTCTTGAAGTGACTATTAAGAATAAGACCGGGACAGTTATGTCCGTGGGAGCTGGAAGAGTGAGAGTGGATTTCAACAACCCGCTGGCCGGCAAGATTCTTCTTTATAAATTTAAGGTTGTCAGTAAGATAACTGATCTCGAAGAGAAAATAAAAGCAAGTCTCAAGATGGACTATGGGCACGAAGAGGAGTTTGGCATAGAGCATAATGGAACGGAAATCAGCCTGACACTTCCTGATATCTGCAAATACGATCAGAATTGGATGATTGCCAAATACAGAGTGATCAGCGATCTCAGAGACATGGGCTTCACGGATATCCGCTTCATAGAGGAGTATCTGTCCGAAAAGAAGGAGGAGCCTGTTGAAGCTTCGGATGATAAGACCGAAGAGGCTGTGGAGAACACGGAAGAAAAGAAAGAGCCCGAAGAGGAGAATGCTCCCGATTCCGAAAATAAAAAAGAGTCAGGTTCTTCCGATAAGGCATAAAAGTCTGCAAAATCTCCAAACCCCTTCAGTAACCGTTTTTCTCCGTTATTGCGTGCATTTTCCATATTCTTGACTAGATGCATCTCATTATAACAATGTAAATTTTTTGCTTGTGCTACAACAAAAAAATATTTATGCAAGTGCTTCTTACCCTCTCTCATGCCAAGAGAAACACTAACAGATAAGGAAAAGGCGGCTCTTCACGCACTGGTGAAGAATCCCCTGCTCAATGATAGGAAAACGGCAGAGGCTGCAAAACTCAAACTCTCCACACTGACTGCAATCAGAAGGCGTCTCAGAGGGGAAGAAATGTTTCGCACATACCGGATACCCATGCTCCAGAAGATTGGAATGGAGATAATCTCCGTGTCCTACGGCTCCATGCTCAAGGGGAGCGCTCAGGAGGCCTTTTTGAAGAAGGCAGAGGACTTTATGCTGGTCCAGAATGCCATATATGGTGTTACGGATATGAATCACGACCTGCTGATAGATTTTATGCCCAATTATACCGAGTTCAAGAAGAGCAACGAGCAGTTCGAAAGGTTCTTTTTCATGCACAGCCCACAGCCAGAAGACCGCATGATCAGTGTCCTTTTCCCAACCGGAGATCGGGTAATGACCCTCAGTTTCTTCGACTACACTCCCGTTATGGACAGGATGTTTAAGGGCAAGGTCTTGAAGATAAAGCCCGAATACATTGATATGGGAGAGCGAACCCTGACTAAAAAGGAGAAGAATGCCTTTATAAGCTTCATAAACAATCCCGAAGCCACTGATAAGAAAGTTGCGGAACTTGCCGGAATTTCCCGGCAGGCCGCCTCCACCATGAAGACAAGATTTTACAGTGAGGGGCTGATGAAACAGGTCAGAATACCGGACCCGTCCAAGCTCGGTTTCGAGATAATCGGCCTCACCCACCTGAAATTCAATCCGAAATTCGGGCTTGAGGAAAGAGACGACGAAAAGATACTCCGCAGCGCACAGACACCCCACTTCTTTACCCTCTTTAACACTACAGATGCGGTAATACTCTCGGTTCACAGGAGTTTCGAGGAATACAGCAGGGATATCTCCAACCTGCTTTCCGCTTATAGGAAGAAGGAAGCAATGGTGGAGGAAACGAACACTGACCTCTTTTCTGTGGAGCAGACTGAGGTTCTGAAGATGCACGATTACTCCGACCTACTCTCCCATATATAGACGAAAACCTTTTTTCTCTTTCTTTTTCTTTGTTGACAATAACTTTTTATGGATGCTTGTATTTGTATTCGCCTGTGAGGAATGCCCATGAAGACAAAAGGCGGAGATGCGCTGCGGGATGTCCGGAAGGGAAACCGGCTTCTGGAGGACGACGAGCTTGCCAGTGCGATCTCTCATTATAACACCGCAATAAGTCGGAACAGAAGGGATGAGGTGGCCTGGAATAACAAAGGTGCCGTTCTCCTCGCGCTTAATAGGCAGAAAGAAGCCCTTTCCTGTTTCGATATGGCCGTTGACCTGTGCCCGACCTATTCCGATGCATGGTGCAATAGGGGAATTGTTCTCATGCAGATGGGAGATCTTTCCGGTGCACAGGAGGCCCTGAAAAAGGCGATAAAGTGTGCCAGCCGCAATGAAGTTGCGTGGAACGCCTTTGGAAATCTTCATGCCAGAAAAGGTGAGTTTGATGAGGCAAGGGATTGCTACCTGAAAGCTCTCAAAATTGATGAGAATTACTATAGTATTCATAACAATCTGGGCAGCCTGTATGAGGAGCATGAAGAATGGGGGCGGGCTCTGGATTACTACAACAAATTCCTTCTTCATAACAATACTTTTGCGGATGCGTGGTATCATAAAGGGCGCTGCCAGATGAAACTCGGAAAAACTTCGAAGGCACTGCACAGTTTCGAAAGGGCAATAAATCTCGAACCCGGGATGAAAGAGGCAAAAACGGCGAAAAAGAGGGCGCTGGAACTAATCCGCGGCAGGAGGAAGGCGAATGCCTGAACCGAAGAGATGCACTGTTTGCGGCGAGATCGCTCAGCCAATTTATGTCTGTCAAGGATGCGGGGTCGAGATAAAACTGGATCCGGAAAAGGAGATAAAGAAGCTGGATAAATGTCCGCTCTGCGGCGACATCCTTATTCTCAACTACTTTTGCTCACCATGTCGAAAGGAGATCGGTGAGGAGGAGAGCGAACAACTTTCATGCCCTGTCTGTGGAGCTCCCTTAGAGGGTGATGAGGAGATCTGTCCGGAATGCGGAAGCCCTCTTGCATACGAGGAGATTGAGGAGGTCCTGTACGAGTGTCCGCTCTGTGGTTCGGAGATTCCGCTTGGTACCGATACATGTCCCAACTGCGGCGCAAAATTCGAAGGAGATGAACTGGAGGGGCTCAACGAGCTTGTCTCTCTCGAGAGCGAGTTTGAGAGAAAGAAGAGGCGTCTCAGGGGCGGTTATACCGAGGATGACATGAGGAATATCATGAAGATTCCCGGCGTAGGGCGTGTAAAGGCGGAAACGCTGTGCCGATACGGGTACAATACTCTTAAGCGAATCAAGGAGGCGGATACGCAGGAACTTGCCTCAATCCCGCATATAGGTAAGAAGAACGCAAAGGCCATAAAAAAGGCCGTATCTAACATTGATATATCGCAGCTGGAGAGCAGCGAACTCATAGAGGATATTATAGAGGAGGAGTTTGAGTGTCCTGTCTGCGGCACAATAGTCAGTGCTTTTGACACATCCTGCTATGAATGCGGGGTTGATTTCGAGGATGAAGGAATTGAGGATGATACGCTAAAAGAGATGGACCGCGAGAAGGCAGCCCTTTCCTTCTATGACATAAAGCTCATGGATTCTCCCGGTAACCACGAACTGTGGTTTGCAAGAGGTGCTGTTCTGGCGCGCATGGGCGACTATGGAGGTGCCCTCCAATCATTTGACAGATGTACAGAATTGGATCCAGACGGCCGGAAGTACTGGATGGTTCGGGCTCAGATGCTCACCAATCTCGGAAGATACAGAGAAGCCGCCTTTTCTTATAACCGGGCAGCCAGACTTGCTGGCGGCTGGATGGAGATAAAAAGGGATGCCGCCAGTCTTAGTGAGGAGGAGCTGATAGACATTCTGTTCGAAGAGGCGCATCCTACCGCCATCTGCCGGTCGTGCGGCGCAAGAATTCCGGGCAACATAACAATATGCCCTGAGTGCGGTTTTGAGCTTTTACCCCGGCAAGAGAGCACGGAATTGCTGGAAAGGGCCGGTTTTAGTTCTATAGAGGAATTGGAGGTGGAGGAAGAGGGGGCAAAGTGTCCTCTTTGCGGAGCATCTATCCCTTCCGGTGCCAGCCTGTGTCCGGAGTGCGGCTATTCAGAGAAAAAAGGAGACAGCCTTTTCGATGAACTGGATAGTTTTCTTATGGAGGAACCGGAACCAGAGAAAAAAGAATCCGTATCAATTAAAAAAGATGTTTTATCCGGTAAGAAGAAGGTGAAGAGGCGCAGCAAAACAGAGCAGAGGAAGCGCACCCTTACGAATGGCATCGGTCGAACAAATGGACTGACCAATGGAAGCGGCATGACCAACGGCCTTACGAATGGCATTGGACACACCAATGGTCTTACAAACGGCGTAAAGAGGCAGAGGCATGATGGCCTTACCAACGGGGTATCCGCTGGAAAAAAAGTAACGAAAAAGGGAGCACAATTGCAGGGCGGAGGGAGAATAAACGGCCTTACCAATGGGACCGGGCACCTGGGCCATGGAAAGGTGAACGGAATAACCAACGGGAGCGGTTTCATTCAGACTGTCGGCATAACGACTGTGAGCGGATTCTGGACAAAAAAGAAGTATAGCGGCATAACCATTTTCGTATTTCTGATGCTGATGTTCAGCGTTTATGCCACCAGTATTGCTCCGCAGATCCAAAGCGGAAACATGGGTGCCATAGACGGGAGTTTCTCGGAATGGGGCGCAAGGCATCACTATGCGATAACGGATATGAGCACGGGGAATCCAGATATAGATGTGATTTCCGCCTCTTCCTATCTTTCGAACAATTATCTCTACTTTATGCTTCAGGTTAAGGGCCAGATTGCTCCTTCCGCTACCATATGTACCTATTTCATTCTTGTCGATATAGATAATGATGTCTCCACGGGTTATGACATAAACGGATTTGGGGCGGATTATCTTGTGGACCTTTATGGCAGGGATGGACAGGTTAACGGTATGCTCAAGATATTTCCTGACTCCGGAACGAACTGGGCGGACTGGCAGGATTTGACATCCGTTAGTGCGGCCAGAGGGAGCGCTACGGACGCTTCCATGCTTGAGGTAGGTATCCCCCTGTACTCCGGGCTATCATCTGTAAAAGAGGGCGATGTAAACGCTGCAATAGCAACACTTGATTCCATGGGCCATAGAGGGGTCTCTTCGTGGGTGTTCGGGCCGGACGGCCTACCGGCGATAAGAATCTCTCAGTTTGACACCTCCAACCGGGAGAGTGCCGTTGTGTCGGGCAACAGTGCGGAAATTACGGAATTAAGCATCGAATCCGCCGCCTCTTCCGGAGAAACGGTACATGTCACGGTCTCTGGCCTCATATCCTCGGGAATTCTTAACACCGCTTCCGTAGACCTTACTAGCACCGGTCCTTCTACCATGGAAATCACGGCGGATCTTTCGGGAGTTTCCGCAGGTACTGCTGTGTATTATACCCTTCATAGGAACGGAATTTCGGCCACTGCCGGAGAAAATGGCGTTCATGTTGGCCTCTTAAATGTTCACGCATCGGTATATGTATCTCACGCTCCGGATGGTATAGTAATAGACGGTGCCTTTGCCGACTGGACGAACATAACAAAGAATAGCGATGCTACGGACACGGGCCTTCCGGAATCCATTGATATAGACTCTTCTGCAGGGGTTACAGGCGGCACATCGCTCTTTTTCTTCTCGGAAACAAGAGGCAATATTTTCGAGGGCACGCCGATTCCTTTCGAAAGGTCCGTATTTGCTTCAACTGGGAGCTCTTCATCGGTTCACGAGACTCCGCCTCCCGTCTATGGGAGAGACATACTCAGAATATATGTGGATACGGATTCAAGTTCATCCATGGGCTTCGAAATAGGAGGTATCGGTGCGGATATCATGGCAGAGTTTGAGGGTCAATACGGAGATATAATCTCATCTCATGTATATTCGTTCGACGGAAAAGGATGGGAGATAACCGCGGGAAAACTGGAAGGGAAATCGTGCGGAAGGGACTTTGAAGGGAGTCTGGACCTCAGTTCTTTCGGGCACCCCGCCTCCCAGAACATCTCGTTTGTTATTTATACCAGCGACTGGGCCCGGCACAGCGACCTGTCATCTCTTATAACCGATTATGAGGGAAGTACGGGACTGCGCTCTGTGCCCGGGGGGTCGGTCCCTCTCCCGGAGTTCTCCGATATGATGCCAATACTCTTTGCGGGTGCCGCTGTCCTCTACTTACACCGCAGGAGAAGATGAGTTCTTCTCCATTTTCGCATGTAATGCAGAATCGGGGGAATTTTTTTCTTCTCACAGAAACCTTTAAATCCTGCGGGCATATCGCCCATTTGATTGCCATGGTAAGACCATCAGACATGCTTCAAAAATCAATGAATTCCAGAATTTCCCTGCTACTGAAGGATAATCGAAAGATTACGGGAAAACTGGTGGGCTTTGACGACTACATGAACCTAGTCCTGGAAGACTCCGAGGAGACCACAGAAGAAGGGAGCAGGAGACTCGGTACGGTGATTCTCCGCGGAAACAATGTGGTCAGCATGGCGCCGCTCTGATAAACAGACCCGGGGACGTGTGATTCCTGTGAAAGGATTAAAAAATCTGCCAACCCGCCTGAACAGCCGTTTTCTGAGAAAAGGGTGGTATTCCTTCGTAATAATCTTTTTTCTTATGTTTGTAATACTGCCTACAATCTTTGTGGTTTCATATGTTTTTACCGACTGGAATGTTA
>JAJSAE010000053.1 GCA_024281315.1 archaeon
AAACTCGGTGCCGGCTTTTTCGGCGGAGAAGGAGTCTTTGTTACCACACTCACCGGTCCGGGGAAGATATATGTACAGTCCATGACCGCACAGAAACTGGCGGGTGCCCTGATTCCCTTTATGCCGAATTCTTCCGGGAACAGCGGCCTTATATCGTTCGGATGAGCATGGCGGAAAAAACAGATATCGGAGGGACCCTGCTCCTGATAGCCGTTGCGGCTATCGGCCTTCTCCTTATAGTATTTTTTCTTTCTCTTTTCCTGCTCGTCCTGAAGATTATCGGCATCATAGCTTGCCTGCTGGTTGGCCTTGTCCTACTCCTGCTCATTATATTCGGAGTTCTTCACCTCATCCTGATCCCCTACTATTCCCTTAAAAAAGAGAGAAGCGGGCCGTATGTCTACGAAGGGAGTTACAGGGTTGAGGATGCGAAGGACGCAGATGAAGACGAAAAAGAAGGCAGACTATAGATTTATTAATACCCTGAACAATGGGGGTTCGTGGAACCTGAACTTGAATTCATGAGACGCAGCTTTGCGAGATACTACGACAGCAACAGTGTGGATATCCCCTACCGCTTCGGCAGAAGGGAGTTCGGATTTATCATGTTTGAAGGAGGATTCTTTAAGAGACACATGGCCTTCGAGAAAAGCGGGCAGCTCCAGAACTTCATGAGGACGGCAATCCCGCGCCATGCATACTATTCCACCGCCTATTACCGCCGACCTAACGGAGCAAAAATGGCCGATAAGGGCTGGATGGGAGCCGACCTAATATTCGATCTGGATGCGGACCATATTGCCGGAGCCGACAGGATGACATACCCCGAGATGCTGGCTGCCGTGAAAAAGCAGTTCATAAAACTGGTAGACGACTTCCTGAACCTTGACTTCGGTTTTGATTACAAAGATATAAAAATAGTATTTTCGGGCGGAAGAGGCTACCACGCACACATTTCTGATGAGAGAGTTATCCGACTGCAAAGCCATGAGCGCAGGGAGATAGTGGACTACATAACGGGCATCGGGCTGGAAACGGACAGGCTGCTTGAAAAGGATGCGGCTGAGGTTGCGAAGTACAAAGAACACCGAAAAATTATCGATGTATATCATCTGGCCCCCAAGGATGCAGGCGGCTGGAAAGGGAAGGTCTCCCGCGGTATCGGGGAACTTCTTCTTGAAATGAGAGATATGGGCGAGAAGGAATGGGTCTCCATGATGAGGGGCGAGGTGGAGGAGATAGGGAGGGAACGGGTGGCAAGGATGAGCGGTGCAAAAAATATGGGCAAGGGAACATTTGAGAGTCTTTACAGAGAACTCTTCACAAACGGAAAATACACCCGTATAATTGAGGAAGGGAACCTAAATATCTTTCGCTCTGAAAAGCAGAAGAATCTCTTCCTTTTTCTCATGTTGAGAATGTTAAAGCTATCTCTGGAAGGCGAAACTGACGAACCGGTTACATCGGATATAAAAAGGCTTATCCGCCTACCGGGAAGCCTGCATGGAAAGTCTGCTCTTCGTGTTATAAAACTGGACAGAGAGAGATTGAATGATTTTAATCCCATAGTGGATGCAATACCGGATGTATTCAGAGAGAGGGAGGTGAAAATTACTCTTAAAAATGACATCGTCCAGCCGGTGGGAGAAGAGGCGGGAAAGAAGTTATATGCGGGAGAAATAAGCGTTCCCGTCTATCTTGCGCTATTTCTCATGGGAAGACGAGTGGCAAGTATTGAATGATGCGCACCGTGGTAAATAAAAAAAATGGGTTTTGTTTATTCACTCTTCAGGGCTGCCCCGCATATCGGGCACATGTCTTCAAATGCGCTCACGGTTGCTCCGCATGTCGGGCATTCCACAATCTCTTCTTCTGGTTCGGTTGAGTCAAGGCCATCTTCTGTTTCTATTTCTTCCGACGGCCTCTCTTCGATTGCTTCCGTGTCGGATTCTTCATTATCTGTCGAAGAGGGAAGCTCAAGTTCGCTGCCGCATACGGGACATACGACCTCGCCGGCCGGAATTTCGGCGTTGCATATTGGACACTCCATAGTCTCCAGACTTTCTTCTTCTCGAGACTCCTCATTTCTTTCCTCTGTGGATTCGGAAACTTCTTCGGTTTCCTGCAGCGCCTCGGGAACTTCTGCGGCTTCTTCCTGAATGTCTTCGGTTCCCGGCGTGGCCCCTTCATTTTCTTCCGAAGGCTCTTTTTCGCTTACTTCCGTGTCGGATTCTTCATTATCTGTCGAAGATGGGATGTCAATTTCGTTTCCACATATCGGACAGACAGTTGTGCCAGCCGATATCTCGGCGCCGCATACCGGGCATTCCCGTATCTCGAGGACTTCTTCCGGAGGTTCTTCCATCACTTCTTCCTTCGATTCGGAAGCACCTTCGCTTTCGGGTTCTTCGGAGATTGTTGCCTCCTCTTCGGCAATTTCTCCCACTTCCTCTCCCGCAAACTCTTCGCCGCTCTGTTTTTCTTCTGAATATTTCGTGCTATCCTCTGAATGAAGCTCTTCCTCGCCGTTCAATTCTTCGAATTCCTCGGCTTGGTTATCTGTTTCTTCCTCTTCGGCATATTCTTCCAGAAGTTCGACTTCTTCTTTTTCTCTGGATTTTTCCTCATCTTCGGTAGTCTCTTCTTTCTCGCCTTCCGAATCTTTCAGTTCTTCCGCATTTTCTTCCGGAATGAGTTCAGCCCCGCAAACAGGACAAACTGTATCTGTGGAGGAAACCTCAACACCACAAACAGGGCAGGCGGGAGGCATGTCCTCGTTCTCCTCCTCCAGCTCACTCACGCTCATGGCTTCGGGAGAAATCTCATCTTCCACCTCTGTTTCGTCGGTTTCCTCTTCCTCGGCCTCTCCTTCCGTTTTTGGAGATTTCAGAATGGTGTCACAGACAAAACACACGGTTGAACCGGCGGGAAGGCTAGCCCCGCAGTTCGGACATACAATCTTTTCTTCAATGATTACAGCTTCGTCGGTTTCTGCCGGAACGAACTCCTCGGCTTCTTCGCCTTCTTTCTCTCCCGCATCTTCCGGCTCATTCTCTTCTTCTTCCTCAACAATCTCTTCTTCTGCCTCTTTTTCTGGTTCCCCAATTATTTCCTGCTTTCTACCTGTCCCGTGAGACCTTATGACCGGAACACTTTCCTCTTCCTTTTCGGCAGAAAGTTCCTTCTCCTCCTCCACAATAGACTCGGGATGAAGCTCTGCACCGCACTTGGGGCATACATCCTCATCCTCGGAAACAGAAACTCCGCAGGCAGGACAGAACTCTCCCTCGGACATATAGTATTTCTTCTCCTCCAGCGCGGTGTAAAAGAACAGGACCAGCCCGAAAATAACCATGAATGAGAATATTGTGGAAAGAATTCCGCTGGTGAAGGCCGAGCCAATACTCAGGCCGATATTCCCACCCAAGAATAATAGCAGGCTCCAGTAGAGCATATTCTTGGTCTGCTTTCTAACCTCCAATTCCTCTGCATCTCTCTCGATTTTATAGTAATAGATAAGGTAATACGCACCGAAGAAGAAAAGGAGTGTGGCAAGCAGTGAAAGGAGTGTGGAACCGACACCCATAGGGGCGCCCGTGACATTGCGGCTCTCTATCTCCATGTTGTGCCACAGAGAACTGAGGCCGTACAGAACAAGAGCACCATATAAGCCCACGATTCCGTAGAACATCTTTTTCAGATTCTCATCACGCTCGTCGAATTCCTCCGCTTTGCAAACGGCAAGCCCGCACTTTGGGCAGACAACATATTCCCTTAAGATTGGATCATCATCCGTTATGGCCTCTACGATGTTTTCCGGATCAATCTCGGCACCACAAAACGAGCAGTGCCTGTATTTCCGCTTCATAAATAGATAAATAAGTCCGATAACGCCAAGAAGGAAGAACACAAAGCCGATAATGCCAAGCATTGTGTCCTGATATCCGAAACCGATATACAGATTGGCGGGGAATCTCATGAAATTGTGGAAATAGGATACCAGGAAGGCTATGCCGATGGCGCCGAAAAGGATAAGAGAGATACTGCTATATAGAATATACCGATCCATTTTCATCTTCTTTTCGTCTATTAATGGCTCCAGCTCTTCATAAGAGAATTTCTCCTCCTCTGCTTTCTTCTCTTCTTCCTGTGTCTTTTTGCTGTCTCTTTCTTCCACAATCGAAGGTAATGCCAGTTCTTCAATTTCTTCCCCCGCCTCAGGACTTTCATCCGTTTCTTCATCTGCCTTCGTCGGTTCTTGAAGTTCTCCCTCTTCTACCTCAATTTCCTCTATAATATCTTCATCTCCGACCTCTTCCATCAATGTCTCTTCGTCCTCTTCCGTGATATGCCCTTCCTCATCATCCTCAATAATATCCCTGATATCTTCGATCTCGGTAATATTAACCTCCATCTCACCGGCCTCCGAAGAATCCGACTCTGTATCGCCGCTCTCGAAATCTTCCAACTCCTCCATATCTTCAACTTCAGGAATTTGCACCTCTTCGAGGGAAGCATCCTTTTCCATGTCCTCCTCTGCCGGAACAAATATTTCAGCTTCCTCTCCCTTTTCGGGAAGTTCAGACGAATCGGCCAGCATTGCTCCCGTTTCATCTATAATCACTCCCGCCTCCGTATCCTCCGAAACTTCAAGAGGTTCTTCCGAAAGGTCCACCGATTGGACCACTTCTTCATCGTCCACATCCAGACCTTCCATCAGCCCCTCGCTCAAGCCTTCATCCTCCATCTCGAATACCTCGCCGCAGTAAGGGCATACGGGGGCATGGATTGAAACTATTCTACCGCAACTCGGGCACAGCGACCTATCTTCCTCCGGTATCTCATCGAAGTCAAGGACCGAGCCGCACACAGGGCATTCCAGAGCGCTGGCATCTACTTCCGCTCCGCAAACGGGACATTCTTTTTTATCAGTGATAATAACCACCTTTGCAAATTTTGAAGGGTCTTTCTCTCCCTCTTCCTGAGGGGGTATTCACAATCTTATTTATATCTCTTTCTATTGGCCGGACCTGTTGGACCGTACAATCAATTCGTATATCGTCAGCGATAGCCCGGGAGGTGGGCCCTTTCCTCGTGGATTTTATGTATGTCATAGCGTTCCAACTCTCTCCGGTATCTGCGATCCAGTACAGCCTTCTTCTTTTTTATTTTCGCCAGGTCCTTCTTACTGTTCAGCATCTCCTCAACTTCCTCTATATCATCTATTATTTCGGGATTATACGCCATGCCGTTCATGGCCATGATTGCCAGAGTATTCCTCATTATCTGGAGTTCCATCTGTATGCTGTTTCTGGAGTCCTCCCGGTATACGCGCTTGTTAAGGCGAACAATGCTTTCCCGGTGGGTTTTCAGGGCCTTCAGAACGCCCCCTATTTTCTTCTGCATATCAATGAATGTCTCTTCAAGAGCAAGAAGACTTCGAGTGGCCTGGGCCACCGGAAGGACCTCGTCTGTTTTCGTGCGGCTGTTAATGCCGAGGGCCTTCATGAACATCTTTTCTCTCTTGGTTCGTGTCTCCATACGGGAGTTCAGGCTCTTTATCTGTCTTTCCTGCTCCTTTATCCTCTTTTTCAGCAGTAAAATCTCCTCATGCGGAGCGCCGCTTTCTTCACTCATGGGTTTAGTATAAGAAAAAGGGTATTTAAGGCTGTTCATAGCACAACGCTAAAATAACCCCTCTTCTATCGGGCGGCGATAACATGAAGCTAATACTATTAGGTGCGCCGGGTGCGGGAAAGGGTACCCAGGCCAAGAAGATTGTGGCGGAGTTTGGCATTCCCCAGATATCAACAGGAGACATACTTCGCAAGGCGGTTGCAGATGGCACGCCGCTCGGTACGGAAGCGAAAAAATACATGGAGGCCGGAAAACTGGTTCCAGACGAGGTGGTCATAGGTCTTATGAAAGATAGGTTACAGGAGGACGACTGCAAAGACGGCTTTATTCTGGACGGTTTTCCGAGAACAGTGGAGCAGGCCGAGGCCCTCGGAGAAATCACGGATATTGATGCCGTAATAAGCATAGAGGTGGATATGGATTCCCTTGTGGAGAGAATTACCGGGAGAAGAAGCTGCCCGAAGTGCGGTGCTGTGTACCACATAAGCTTTAATCCTCCTAAAGAGGACGGAATCTGCGACGCTTGCGGCAGCACTCTTATCCAGAGAGAGGATGACAGGGAAGAGACCGTGAGAAAAAGACTGGACACCTACACGCGGCAGACCTCTCCGCTCATCGAGTACTACGCGGGAAAAAGCCTCCTTAAAACAGTGGAGGGAAACGGTTCTATCGATGACATATATGCCTCCGTAAGAAAAATCCTACTGGGACTCTGAGGTGATGGCGTGGGAGAAATAGAGAGTTTCGAAGACCTCGGACTCAAGCCGGAAATATTGAAGGCGATAAAGGAAATGGGATTCGAGGAACCGACGCCTATTCAAAAAGAGGCTATAAAACCCATCCTTGAGGGAAGAGATGTCATGGGGCAGGCCCAGACCGGCACCGGAAAAACCGCTGCTTTCGGCCTCCCTCTTATTCAGAATGTTATTAGAGGAAAAGGGATACAAGTGGTGATTCTGACACCCACACGGGAACTTGCCACACAGGTCTCCGAGGAGATTAACAAACTCAGCAAGTATGCCGGCATTCATTCGGTGCCCATATACGGAGGCCAGGCCATATCCGTGCAGGAGAAAAAACTGCAGAAGAGGCCGGAAATAATCACCGCCACTCCCGGGCGATTAATAGATATGACAAAAAGAGGCTTCATACATCTGGATAAGGTCCGGTTCTTTGTTCTGGACGAAGCGGACAGAATGCTGGACATGGGTTTCATAGAGGATATAAAATGGGTTCTGGACAGAGTGCCGGATAACCGACAGCTCCTTATGTTCTCCGCCACTCTGCCCATTGCAATAGTTGACCTTGCGGACACTCATCTGAGAAATCCGGTATATCTGGACATCAGTCAGGATACACTGGTTGTGCCGGATACGGACCAGTCCTACTTCATTGTGGGAAGAAGGAACAAACTGTGGGCTCTCTGCCGCATACTGGACAATGAGAAGACCGAAAGGGTTCTCATATTCTGCCAGACGAAACGAATGGTTGCGGAGCTCAATAAAAGGCTTCGTGGCTATGGCTACACATCCGAGGAGATACATGGAGACCTCAGTCAGGCCAAGCGAGAGGAGGCTCTGGGTAGGTTCAAGGGAGGGAGGGCTAGAATCCTGGTGGCCACAGATGTTGCGGCGAGAGGGCTTGACATACCCGAGGTTGATCTCGTGGTGAACTATGACACACCGGAATATCCAGAAACCTATGTCCACAGGATTGGCAGAACAGGAAGAGCCGGACGGAGCGGGAGAGCGATTACATTCGTTACCCAGAGCGAAACCCATCTCCTTGATAAAATCATTCAGTTCGCAGGTCGCCCCATTACAGAGGGAAAGATACCGCAGGGGCAGGGGAGAGACCGCGTCAAAAAGCGCGTTGATTTTGATGAAAAGGCCGACACTTTTGGCATGGTCAAATTCGTCATGAACATCGGAAAGAGGGATGGCGCTGCCATGAACGATGTTATAAAGCATATTACCTCCCACAGCCGCATAACCGACATGGACATCGGAAAGATTAGCATTGGAGATGAGAATACGGAGATCTCCGTGCACAAGAATGTTGCCATGGAGATGGTTAAGAGAATAAACGGCTCCAAGTTCAAAGGCAGGACCGTTAATCTGAGGTACTGATACATGGAAGCTCCGGAGATTGGCCCCGACCTTTCACTGCTGAAAGGGCTAAAATTCGCCTGCCTTGACGGATGCGGCTATTGCTGTCTTTTCCAGCCGGATGTGGATGTCAAGGAGGAGAAGAGGCTCAGAGACATGGGGCTGTCATGGGCCGTGACAAAGAGCCATTTCTCCGGCTCGCCTGCCATAAAACTGCAGGGAAAAGGAGGAGGCTGTACATTTCTGAGGAACGGCAGATGCAGAATATATCCTGACCGCCCTCATTTCTGCCGGGAATTTCCCTTTCATGTATATCTGGGAGAGAGGGTGCAGGTGATCCCCAATCTATCGTGCAGAGGTCTATGGCCGGATACTGAGAGCAATAGAAAATATCTCACCCCTCCGCAGTCCGCAGAGGACGCTGCCCGTCCCTTTGTAGAAAGAATAAGACCCGATATGCTGGGCAGCCCAAAAGAAACATTCAGAAAGTTTCACGAAGAACTTGAAAAAAACGGAACCGGATGCCCGAAACCGCTACTTAATAAAATTGCAGGGGCGGTGAAGGGAGAACTCACCGAATACAGAGGAATTGCATCTCTGCTGGAATTTTCATGGGAATACTCCGGAGAGCCCCTTCCTCCCAACGAAATTGCAGACAAAATAAGAGGATGGGAGCCGGAGACAGACCTGAAGGAGGAAGCGGTGCTGGGCGCAACGGATGCTCTCGGCCTCGAGAACCCGGCAGACCTCCCTATCTATGTGGATGAGAAACTGGACTGGCATCTGTTTCAGGTATCCGGCAACCGGATAATACACCGAAAAATGACCGAAAAAGGGCCGGACAGAGATGCAGACAGCATGCCGATTGACAGCGTTCCACTGGCCGCACCGGACGAGGAGGCAAAGGCACTTCTGTCGGAATACATAGATATTCTCCTGAAAAGGGATTCCTTCTATGGGTATGTTGCGTATCTTCTTTCCGAAGAAGAGTTCGAAAATAGCCTGCTCAATGCGTATCTCGGCACTCTGGCCACATCAATCCTTGACCTCCTATGGAGGGCTTCCATGCTCTCGAAATTCGAAGGTGGAGGGAAAAAGCTGGGCAGAAGAGAGCTGCTGAACGGCATCGTGTTCTATGACGGAGATATTTTGGATGCCCCAGCGCTGGGCGAGTTCGTATGATTGTTTGAATCCCCTTCTTTCCCAACGACCCTAAGGAAATATGCTCTGTTGCATAACTCCATTCTGAGTTAGAGACTGCGCTTATTCACCTTCCCTATTTCTACCCCATCGTTTTTTTAACCGTGTGAAACCTCTTGTTTTTCACAGTTTTAGCATCATATTGTATATCAGAAACTTCCTT
>JAJSAE010000054.1 GCA_024281315.1 archaeon
ATGGGCTACGATTCCGACGGAGACGGAGTGTGGGACTATGTCAATCCTACCTATGATACGGATGGAGACGGGATACCCGATACCGGTCTCATGATGCCGGGGGCCAGCCTGTCGGTGACCATGGAGATACAAATACCGGCCGGCACCAACGCCACCGTGGAAACAACGGTAATAACCGCTGAATCCCTGCATGTCTCCATGAGCGGCTCGGCCACGGACACCACCATGATACCGGAATTTCCCCCTTTCATAATACTCGTTTTTGTCCCCCTTATTCTTATAGTTCGAAGGCGACGCAGCAGGCAAAACTCTTAAAAACCCGCCCCCGTATGCACCCATGAAATAGGCGGTGATATGATATGAAAATCATCAGGGACGCCACGGCCGGAAGCGGCGAAAAATCGGACTGCACCGTTACCGTGAGGCCATCAGAACAGTTGAAGATAGATATAACTGGCTCCAGTGCTGCGTTTTTCAGGGAGACCATGATTGACGAGGTTAAATCGGTCCTTGAGGAGCTGGGCGTGACCGCTGGAATCATTAAGGTGACCGACAGGGGGGCGCTTCCGTTCTGCATGAAGGCCAGAGTTGAGGCCGCATTGAGAAGGGGGGCGGAAGAATGAAGGACAGATTGAGAAGAAGCCGCCTGTTCCTGCCCGGCAACAATCCCAAGATACTTCAGGACGGAGGGGTTTTCGAGGCCGATTCCGTAATTCTTGACCTTGAGGATGCCGTGAGCATAGATAGCAAGGACGAGGCCAGAATTCTCGTGAAGTGGGCACTCAGGGATGTGGATTTCAGGAACTCTGAGGTTCTTATACGCGTTAACAGTCCAGAAACGGAGTTTTTCGAGGCCGACATGGGAGTAATCTCCGACAGGGTGGATGGCATTGTCCTCCCCAAGGCGGAGAGCAAAGAGGATGTGAAGAATGTCGCCTCCGTTCTCGATGAAATAGAGACAGAAAAGGGGATTGGTAGGGAAATAATCATTATCCCGACCATTGAAAGTGCGTTGGGTGTATTGAACGCATACGATATTGCCAGATTGCCGAGAGTGGCAGCCCTCGCCTTCGGAGCCGAGGACTTTACAAAGGACATTGGTGCCGAGCGGACGCCGGAGGGAACGGAACTATGGTATGCAAGATCCGCCATTGTTACGGCGGCCAAGGCCGCAGGGGTTCAGGCTCTTGACACCGTATATCCCAGTGTGCATGACGATGAAGGGCTGAGAAGAGAGACCGAAACGGCAAGAAGAATGGGGTTCGATGGAAAGAGCGCAATACACCCGAACCAGATAGGAATCATTCACGATGTTTTCACACCCTCCCGGGAGGAAATAAAGAAGGCGCTGGCGGTCATGCAGGCCATAAAGGAGGCCGAGGAAAAGAAGAGCGGCGTTATTGCTCTCAACGGGCGGATGATTGACAGACCGGTTGTGGAGCGGGCAAAGAAGGTTATAAGGCTGGCCGAGGCTGCCGGAATAGATACGGAACACCTGCCGGAGGAATAGAATGCCCGTAAATGCCGTTGGCAGGGAGATTCCCCGGGAGATTGACGGGAGAAAACTGATACCGTTCGGAGGGGCCTATGCCAGGGGGCCGGAAGGAAAACTACACGCACCGAAAATACCTCCACTCATAAAGCCGGGGGAGAGCAAGGTTCTGCCGTCTCTGGATGATGCCATTGAAAAGGCGGGGATTGCGGACGGAATGACCCTATCATTCCACCACCACTTCAGGGATGGCGATATGCTGGTGAACATGGTTCTTGAGAGGCTGGCGAAGAAGGGGATAAAAGACCTCAAAATGGCCCACATCGCCCTGTTTCCCGTGCACGAACCTCTTGTGAAGTACATTGCGGACGGAACAATAACCTCAACGGAAGGGAGCCTCAACGGCCCCACGGGTAGGGCAATTTCAATGGGAAAGATGAAGGGCCTCGCCACCCTGCGCTCCCACGGCGGAAGGGTTAGAGCCGTAAAGGCTGGTGAGATAGAGATAGATGTGAATTTCATCGCCGCACCCACGGCCGACACATATGGGAACTGCAACGGATTCTGGGGGAAATCGCCCTGCGGCCCCCTCAGCTACGCCATGATAGATGCGGAGCATGCGGATAAGGTGATAGCGGTAACCGATAACCTCGTACCGTATCCCGCCCTTCCGTTCAGTATTCCTCAGACCCATGTGGACTATGTTACCACGGTGGAGAAGATAGGGATTCCAGAGAAGATAGTCTCCGGCACAACCCAGATAACGCGCTCCCCTGCAAGGTTGAAGATTGCCAGACTGGCCATACAGCTGATAAAAGATGCGGGTTACATAAAGGACGGAATGTCGTTTCAGGCAGGTGCAGGCGGGGTATCTCTGGCCGCTACAAAGTTTCTGGGCGATATGATGAGAAAGGAGGGTGTGAAAGGGAGTTTTGCAATGGGCGGGACAACGAGGTATGTCACGGACCTGCTGAAAGAAGGGCTCATAAAGACCATATTCGACGCCCAGCTGTTCGATCTGTATGCACTAGAATCCCTCAGGAATAACCCGGACCATGTGGAGGTTTCCTCCGAGATGTATGCGGATATCCATACCAAAGGGGCCATAGTCAACAGGGTTGATGTTTCCTTCCTCGGGGCCACAGAGATAGACATAGATTTCAATGTAAATGTGAACACGCATTCGGACGGCTGGCTCCTGCATGGCACGGGCGGCCATCAGGATGTTGCGGCCGGCTCAGATTTCACCATGATTCTTGCCCCCTCTTTCAGGGGAAGGATTCCCGTAATAACCGACCGGGTAACAACGGTTACAACACCGGGAGAGAGCATAGATGCAATTGTTACCGAGAGGGGAATAGCGATAAACCCCAGAAGAGAGGATATACTTGACCGACTGCACGGTTCGCCCCTTCCGATTATGCCCATTGAGAGCCTGCTGAAAAAGGTTCAGAAAATAACAGGGGCCCCAGAGAAGCCGGAGTTCGAGGACAGAATCGTGGCGGTTATAGAATACAGGGACGGCACGGTAATTGATGTTTTGAGGCAGAAGAAAATGAGGTGATTGTTTGGAGAATCTGAAGGATTACATAAGGACGAGATTTCCAGAGATTGAGCGGATAAGCGACCCGGAGTTGAGGAAGAAAACGGTGGAGGTATGGGCCGAGGCCATGAAGAGAGGGGGCTGGACAACCATGGACGATGTCCCCTTCACGCAGGTGGTTCCCGGCATGACCGACAGTCTTATTGAGCATACACAGAGGGTTACAAGAATGGCCATTGCCGTGGGAGAGACAAGGGACGACATTAACATGGATATCTTGATATCTTCGGCAGTCCTGCACGATGTGGGAAAGGCGCTGGAGTACGAGAGAACACCGGAGGGAATAAAGGTGGGAGAGTTTGGAAGGCGGATTAGACACCCGGTTTCCGGTGCAGCACTGGCCTATGAAATGGGGCTTCCGTATCAGGTGGTTCACGCTATTGCCGCCCACTCCAAGGAAGGCGAGTTTGTTTACAGGACACCGGAGGCCGTGGTGGTTTATCACTGCGATTTCATCGATTTTGAGGTTGCAAAGTCCAAAAGAGGACTGAAGTGAGGTCTTGGAATGGTGATGAACGCTGCCGGAAGGGATATTCCGAAGGAGATTGACGGAAGAAGGCTGACACCGTTCAGGGGGGCCTTTGCCACGCCACCCGAAAAGGGGAAGAGGATGTACGCTCCCGAAAAGCCCAGGGTAATTCCGGGGCAGAAGAAGCTCCTGTCGTCTCTGGATGAGGTTTTTAACAGAATAGAGCTGACCGACGGCGCAACCCTTTCGTTTCACCACCACCTGCGGGACGGCGATTTTGTCGTGAACATGGTAATGGAACGCATTGAAAAGATGGGGCTTAAGAACATACGGATGGCGCACACCGCCCTGTTCCCCACTCATGAGCCACTTGTTAAACTCATAGAAAAAGGCGTTATAACCCACACGGAAGGGAGCGTTAACGGCCCTATCGGCCGCGCTGTCTCCATGGGAAAGATGAAAGGCATAGCCACGCTGCGCTCTCACGGAGGAAGGGTGCGGGCCATTCAGGACGGAGATATAGAGATAGATGCGGCCTTTATCGCCGCCCCCACTGCGGACGATTACGGCAACTGCAACGGCCTCTACGGTCCCTCTGCGTTCGGCCCCATGTCG
>JAJSAE010000055.1 GCA_024281315.1 archaeon
AAAGGAAGTTTCTGATATACAATATGATGCTAAAACTGTGAAAAACAAGAGGTTTCACACGGTTAAAAAAACGATGGGTTAGAAATAGGGAAGGTGAATAAGCGCAGTCCCTAACTCAGAATGGAGTTATGCAACAGAGCACCCACATAGAAAACTATATATAGCGGAAGAGCGACTGATTATAGAGGTGAAAGAAATGCTCACCGAAACGCTGATTCAACTGAAAGATTCCCTGTCACTGCTCATGGGAACCATATTACTGGCCCTTGCATTCGTAGCGGGGCTTTTCATGGCTGTATTCCACTCGCGGAAGTAATTGATTTTGGAAAGAAAAAGCCTTAAAATATAGGTGCCTATTACCCTCCATGATTGCCATAATCGGTGCAGGTAGGGTTGGCAGTGGTGCCGCTCTCAGGATAGTCGAGAGGGAAATAGACGAAGTCGTTCTTGTCGACATAGTGGAAGGGAGGCCAATGGGAGAAGCCCTCGATATAATGGAAGCCTCGCGCGGCCTTATGTATGATACCAGAGTAATCGGAAGTACGGATTATGCGGCTGTGAAAGGGGCAGATCTTGTGGTGATAACGGCAGGGCTAGCCAGAAAACCGGGAATGAGCCGTCTTGACCTGATGAATACCAATGCCGGAATCATAAGAGATATTACTAAAAATGTTATGAAATACGCACCGGAAGCGAAGCTCATGGTGGTTACGAATCCGGTGGATATCATGGCGTATGTGGCTCTCGAGGCATCGGGCAAGGAAAGGACCGAAGTGTTCGGCATGGGCAGTATGCTGGATAAAATACGCTTCGAGTACTTCCTTTCGGAGAAGCTGGAGATCTCCATAAGGGATGTTAACGCACTTGTGGTGGGAGAGCACGGAGATTCCATGGTGCCCCTTCCCCGCTATTCCTCTGCGGGTGGGATTCCGATAACTCAATTACTAGAAAAGGGAGATATAGACGATGTTGTGGAAAGAACGAGGAAAGGGGGCGCGGAGGTCATCTCTTTGAAAGGGGCCACCTTTTTCGCACCTTCGGCCGCACTCGCCAACATGGTGGAGGCTTTCGTGAGGGATCAGAGAAGAGTCCTTCCCGCATCTGTCTGTCTCAGAGGGGAGTATGGCGTGGACGGGGTCTGCATGGGAACTCCGTCGATAATCGGAAAGAACGGTGTGGAGAAGATAATAGACCTGAAGTTAAACAACGAGGAGAGAGAGATGTTTCACAGGTCGGCAGCGGTGATAAGGGATGCAATGGAGCGCGGTCTCGGGAAGCAGTCTTAAATAGAATAAAAACCTTCATTGCTCGTGTTCAGCATAGGAGAGGCTCTTTACAATTTATTCGGTGTGGGTCCTGCAGGGATGCTTATTGCTCTTGCCCTTATATTCCTCATAGATGCGGTCATATTCCCCACACTTCCCGAGCTGTTTACCGTACTTATTTTCTGCTACGACCCCACACCCGCATGGGGAATTCTTATGATGCTGGTCATATCTGCGGTTGAAATCGTTGGCCTGACCACCATTTATACAATTGTGAAAAGAGTCCGTGTGCCCTCATGGATTGAGAGAAGAATGAAACAGTACAGCGGGATGCTCATCTCTCCTGACGAGAAAATCATCTTCATAAACAGGTTTGCGCCGGTCCTGCCGTTTGTGGGCGCCTTTGTGGCAGTTAACGACTGGAGCCTGCGGAAGTCCATCTATTATACATTAATCGGTTCGTGGATAAAGTACGGGCTGATTATTCTTATGTCCCAGACCTTCTATATTCTTTTCAGTCGGGGGATAGCGGAGAAGGCGACCATCGTGTTAATTCTTGCGGTCATAGGGATAAGCCTGCTTCTATCGCACCTTCGGAAGAAAAGGATGGAGCGCAGGGAAATGGGTGTCATTGGGAAAGGAATTGAAGAAGGGGAAAAGGAATCGAATGGAAAATGAAGGAAAAACAAGGGTTTTGGCTAAGATTGGCATAATCGTATCATTCTTCGTGCCATTCCGTATAGAATCTCTCCGCTCTTCTGGAGATTATTTCCCAATCAAACTCTTTTATTGCAATTTTTCGGCTCATGCGGCCCATTTGCTCCCTCCTGTTATCATCGGAAAGAAGATGAATAATACGCTCTTCCAGTGCTACCGAGTCCCTTTTTCGGACAACATAGCCGTTAACTCCATCCTTTACAATCTCCGCATTTCCTCCGGCATCCGTAGAAACGAGTGGCAGGCCCACCGAAAGGGCTTCGAGAAGGCTTATGGGTAGTACCTCCCAGAGAGACGGGAGGACATAGAGGTCAGCGGAGGAATAGAGCGCGGGTAGGTCATGCTCATCCACGAATCCGGGGAATATGACATAGTTCTCCATACCTCTCTTTCTAACCATTTCCATCAGTTGTTCCTTTTTCTTTCCCTTACCCACCATTAAAAATCCGACTTCCGGCTCCTTTTTGTGTATTCTTTCCGCAGCCTCCAGAAGATACGGGAGGCCCTTCTGTTCAATCATACGGCCTAGATAGAGAACGATTCTCTCAAACTGCGGGTATTCATCTCTGAATTTCGGTTTTGTCCTCCTGAACACAGAGGTGTCAACACCGTTGTGGATGGGCGTTATTTTACTTTTATCTATACCATAGGTTCCCATCTCTTCCCGCACCGCCTCGCTCACTGAAATTATCCTATCCACACTCCTGAGCAGCCGCTTCCCCGAAATGTTATCGTATGTGAGGCCGAGAAAGCTGGTCAGCAGGTCTATTCCCGTAGGTTTCCCGTTATGAAGGGTCAGTACGGTCTTTATATCGTTCTTTTTTCCGAAGTATATGGCCTTGTTAAAGGAGCGAAACCATCTTCCGTGGATGTTTATGAAGTCGAAACCGTATTTTTTGTGCAGTCGTTCAATGGCCGGATAAACATCCTTACATATTGGATATGGGGGGGGGTAAATATGGGGGAGTTTTAGCAGTTGAGCATTCAGTCTGTGAACCTTGACACCATCAATTTCCTCGTATTCGGGGGCACCCTCAAGCCCTGAGGTTATCACAACGACATTATGTTTTCTGGCCAGTCTCCTGCTTAACTCGTACATGTGTTTTTCGCTACCGCCGACATACGGGTGGTAGAACGCATTCACCATGGCAAGGGTCCAAGTCATCGGTTAGGGATGGAGGGGGCGTATAAAAGCCTTCCATCAACGCCAATCCCATCGACATCTGGTGGGTTTTGCAGCACTCCCCGTTTTTCCTGTTGCTCAGGCCCACATCACACAAATTAAGAATAAGGATAATGGAAAAGAAAAGCAGCCCCGGGCAGATTCGAACTGCCGTCCCGGGTTCCAAAGACCCGAATGATTGACCGCTACACTACGGGGCTATGCACTTTGCGGTTTGACCGCATAGCCCTGCTCACTCCCTCACTTCGTTCGGTCGTGATACGGGGCCATCTCTGTGCGGTTTGCCAGATAGCCCCTCTTGCTCAGAACCTTCCTGCGTCAGGTTCCTCGCAATACGGGGCTATCCGTGTATTTTTTCCACTGTGTTTTTCTCACTCTCTCACTTCGGTCGCAATAGGGGACTTCTGTTTATTCGCCTGTATTCCGGTGGAGTAAACCGCATTTGTGTGCGTATATTGAGAGGTTAACGACATCAGGATTAAAACCTTTGCTCTCTACGCACGCAGTTTGTCATGCTGACAAGGCTGGCCATATTGCTTTTCAGAACATCTCCTGCTTTTATGGCGGACACCCCCTCCGGCGTGCCTGTGGCGATGATATCGCCGGGTTCCAGCGTCATGATTTTGCTTATGTGGGAGATTAATTTCGTAATGTCAAATATCATATCTCCCGTATAACCTTTCTGCCTTAACTCGCCGTTTATATGCAAATCGAAGCGAATATCCTGCGGTTCCGGGATATCTTTCACTAATACAATATCGGATATGACCGAAAAGGTGTCAAAGCCTTTGGAAATTGTCCACGGCAGGCCTTTCTTTTTTGCCTCACTCTGCAGGTCCCGTGCGGTTATGTCCAGAAAGAGGGCATAGCCGTGAATGTGTGTAAGGGCTTCCTTTTCATCTATTCTCTTCCCTCTTCTCCCTATAATCACGGCAATCTCCAGCTCGTGATGTACCAGTTTCGACATCTCCGGCAGAATTATATCTTCTCCGTCCCCGATGAGAGAACTGCGCGGTTTCAGAAACAATACGGGCTCCTTCGGAGCAATCCCTTCCATCTCTCTGGCGTGTGCGAGATAGTTTTTTCCCACACAGATTATCTTTCCCGCCGGTATCTCTCCTTCTTTTTCATCTACGAACCTTAATTTGTCCATTTTCACACCTCCTCTGCGGTCTCACCTCTTAGGTCCACTCCCGTGCTTCCCGTTATTCTCGCCTTTATCCATGAACCTGTCCGGGTATTCGGTGGAAGTATGACCTGCCTGTAATTCTCTGTCCTTCCGATTATTGTCTCGCCTTTTCCTCTTTCAAGAGCCAGTACCTTGAGGAATTTTCCGATATACGCGCTGTTCCTTTTCTCTGCGATTTCGAAACGCAGTTCGCTCATTCTCTTCGAGCGCTCCTTGGAGACCTGTGTTGGAATCTGCTTCATTCTTGCCGCAGGGGTCCCGGGGCGTTTTGAGTATCGGGTGACATTAATAATATCTGGCTCCACTCTCTTTATGAGGTCAAGGCTTTTCTGGAAATCTCTCTCCGTCTCCCCGGGGAAACCCACGATTATATCGGTGGAAACCGTCATATCCTGTATCTGCTGCCTTATTTCTCTGACCATGAATTCATATTCCTCTGCGGTATAGCCGCGGTTCATACTTTGCAGGACTGCGTTACTTCCGCTCTGGACCGGTAGATGCATGAATCGAAAAATTTTATTTTCTATGTAAGCATCGATCATATCATGAAGCATCGGGGCGAGAGGTCTGGGGCTCATCATTCCTATGCGAATCATGAAATCTCCATCAAGGGAGGCTATTTTTCTTACCAGACTTGGAAGATCCGTTCCGGTGTCAATGCCATAGGATGCTGTATCTTGTGCCGTTATTCTTATCTCTTTTCTACCGGCCCGAATGTATCGTTCCGCCATTCTCACCAGTTTTTCCTCATCGTATGAGCGAATCTCGCCTCTGGCCAGTTTCGTTATACAATAGGTGCAGTGACCGGTGCATCCCTGTGCAATCGGTATGATACCTGCCGTTTTACGGAAAGCCAGTTTTTCACTCCGGCCTTCACCTACTGCGGAAAGGTCTCCTGCCCTCACGATGCGTGCGTTTTCGTTGATTTCTTTTATTTTTTCGGGGAGGGCCGAGGCCATGCACCCGGTAACTATCATTTCCTTCCCGTATTCGCTCAGTTCCATGAGGCGGTTAACCATTCTCTGCTCGGTTGTCTGAATTACTATGCAGGTCGCCAGAACTATTACATCCGCATCTTCCGGTGATTCCGTTGGCTCGTATCCCTGTGTATTAAGCCGGTCTATCATCTGCTCTGCTTCCCCCTTGTTCATGGTGCAGCCGTACGCTTCGTGGTAGACCTTCATGCTCCTGTATATGTGTTCTCTTTAATAATCTTTTACATGACCGGGAACAGAAACTTTATAAGCTCCGTGTTATATCAGGGTACGGTGATAAGATGGGAAGCGATACTACCACGAAAAAAGAGTTGCAGAACGCGAAGCAGATGGCAAAGAGTGCGAAGCAGACGGCCCGGGCCGCAAAATACAGGCAGCAGGCCGCAAAGTTGAAACTCAAACTGTCAAAAGAGCAGGCTAAGATAAGGGCTATGGAGCAGAAGATTGCAGAAATCGAGAGAAAGGCAGCGGCACTGGAAGGAAGAAACTATTAAATCTTCTATTCCCGTTTTTTCCCCGTACTCCCTTCCCTGCAGTTTATTATTTCTGCGTGACTGAGTGCGGGTCTGCAGTCCGTTGCCTGCTGTACATACCTCGTCTTTTCAAGAATTATCATGGCTGTGCACATTCTTCGTATCATTTTTGACATCATAATCGCCCCGTGCAATCTGTTATCACACAACATAACACGCGGCGAACTACTATTTTAAGTTTTGGGAGATACTGCTCTGTTGCATAAATACTTTTATAAAGCCATGGTGCATATTCATAGTTGTCAAATCACAAAAACCATGGAAGGGATGCACCATGGCCGAGATGGATATAGAGAAGAAGTATATAAGAAATTGGTCTGA
>JAJSAE010000056.1 GCA_024281315.1 archaeon
AAGGAAGTTTCTGATATACAATATGATGCTAAAACTGTGAAAAACAAGAGGTTTCACACGGTTAAAAAAACGATGGGGTAGAAATAGGGAAGGTGAATAAGCGCAGTCTCTAACTCAGAATGGAGTTATGCAACAGAGCAGTATGGCACACCCTACCGCACTGCTACAGCGAAAAATGTGAAATATAAAATAATTGGAAAAAAGGGTTTGTATTTTATCAGTATGTTATTGTCCATATGGCATCCGCAGTGCTGTAGAGCCAGTATCCGTTACCGGGAACGAAGCTGTTTGTTGTCCAGTCCGCCACTTCCGACACGAGATATGTCGTAGCCGAGTCATACTGGCCGATCTTTGTCACCGAAGCTGGCAGACCTGCCGAGTCCATTATAACCGATGTCGATGCGGGATAACTCACAAGATTCCAGCCGGCGTTCAGCGTTATCGTCGTGCTCGTAGGGGCATTTCCCCTAACAGTCAGGTTGCCATCACCGGCATTTGTCACATGAAGCCACACGGCCATTGTGCTGTCTATGGTGCCAAGGTCGTTCAGTGTTCTACCGATAACATGCGTCTTCCAGGGATCTCCCGTGTCCAGTGGATTGTACCACTGTGCATTGTCCCATACAACATCGTCGTTCAGGACGGTCTCGATATCACCGCTTGTAAGGAGCGGATAGGATATGAGATTCCAGCCGAGATGTACGGGTATGTCGAAAGTAGCAGCAGCGGATGGGGCTATACTCGGTTGTATGTTTGACTGCGTTCCTCCGTAATCATACGAGAGTATGAACTGGGGAGCGCCTACCGATGTTCTTATGACCATTTTATCTATATACAGCGTGTCGGAGACCGTGTTTCCTGCTGTTCTATCTGTATCCACCGCTTTTACATAAACGGTACCCGTCAGTGTCGAAGGAAGAGAATAGGCCTGCTCAACATTGTCATCGGATGTCTTTGTAACCGTCAGCATATCTATATATGTAATACCGTCTGTGGAATAGGAGAAATTGAAGTCATCCCCTTCAGTATTTGCCGTATGGTATGCTTCCACCGCAAAATCAATTCCCGTTCCTCCGCCAGTTACATTAAAGGTCCATGTATGTTCAAGAATACTCGTCGGGAAATCAGCAGTTATCACAACATCATCAACTGCAGGACCCCATTGTGTCACACTGCTATCAGAGCCGAAGTGCCATCTGAACTGTACGGTATCTCCCGGAGCCGCCAGAGTCAATATATTGAAGACAGGATTTCTCCAGGATGTAACACCACACCATGCAGCCTCTCCCCCGATTGGGTTGGAGTATGATGTAGAAAGAGCTATATCATCGTAGGTCACACTGGTGGTCACATTCTGGTATGCTGCTCCGTTGATACTCATCTTCAGATTCAATCCGTCGTAGGTATTTTCCATATCCGAATAAAGCCAGAATGAGAGATTAGCTCCCGTAACTCCAGAAGGGATTGTTATAGGCGGACTTTCGAGGTATGCGCCTTCACTTACAGCATAACTACCGGTCATTGCTACAGCGGCACAATACGAGCCGGAGTGCGGCACTGGAGCTCCTGTTCCCGAAGGTGTGCCGACAGCCCATTCATCCACTGTATCCGGTGGAGCATTTGTATAATCCCATGCCGCGTGAGACCATCCTGTCGGAAGGGCTCCGGCTTCAAAATTCTCGGAAAGGAGGGTTGTGGTTGCGGCACCGCTGCTCTCCGTAATCTGTTCATAGATGTCGTCCGAGCTTTGTGTATTGGTATAGTCACCTGTCTGAGTACCATAGATACTGGTTTCCGAAATAGCATAATCGGAAATGAAACTTGAGCTGGCACCCTTACTTGCATTGAGCCAAATCTCTACCGCAATGGCATCTCCAGGATTTATTGTACCGGCAACCGCATCTGTCCACATAAAGAGATGTGGGGTTGTATAAAGGCTGATGTCTTCATCATCTTCTATCGTGGTATAGAGAAGTGTGAGAGAAACTCCATCATATCTGTAAATCTTGGCATAAAGATGGCCTCCAACGGCAGTTCCATCCGTAACCTGGCCCCAGGTATTGAATGTCCAGTTCCCGTTAAGACTCTTGGTATCCGTGAAAGAATGGGTCATCCAGTCGGTCGCACCTATCATAAATTGCCCTGCCGCAGTGATCTCGCTGGATACTGAATTCCCTGTTAATTCCACAGGCTCCATGCTCAGGTTCTGATAACCTGCAATCCCTGGTGTCTGTATCTGCAGGAACCACTGATCATCCGGAATATTATCGACAGATACAGGTGCAGAATCCGCAGTGCTTGTTTGAGGAATTGTATCTGTGGCGTTAACCCTTATGATGTAATTCACTCCGTCAGGAACTGTGGAGCTGTTCCATATATAGGAGCCATCATTCACCTCACCTGTGCTTATGATATTCCATGTATTTCCACCATCACCGCTGTAATAGAGATCTATTGTTATCGGATCTCCGTCCGGATCCGTCGCATTCCACTGAATATTTACATTCCCGGAGATTATTTCACCACCCACCGGAGAGGCAAGAGTCAGAACAGGCGGACTGTTCGGAATAATCTCCACATCTATGGCAGGCCAGAGTTCCGAGAAATCGGTACCGTCGTAGGAGCGGGCCATTATATGATGCCATCCGAGAGATACATTTGTAAGGTCCCACACATAAGACCACGATGTTGTGCCGGTAGCATCTATCCAGTCATCCCTGTCAAACTTTACCTGTACCAACGATAGCGTTCCGTCGGAATCCGCAGCCGTTCCGGATATTGTCACGGTTCCATCCGCTTTGGGAATCTTGTCCCCATTCAGAGGAGAATCTATAGCAACAGTTGGCTCTACATTATTCACATCGGTTTTCGTGCTATATACCTGGGTCAGCATCTCGTCCCACTGGGTTTCTATGAAAATATGAAAAGCCAAATCTATTTCAGTCGTACTTGTTGTTTCTGCCGTGGTAAGCTTTTTTCCGGCTGTATCGGTATCATAAGCATTAATAATACATGTCCTCGCACCCGTGCCCAATGAAGATGTGGAATTTTCCAGCAATCGATCTGCCCAGTAAAGTATTTCCGGATCGGTCACACCGCTCTTAAGCTGGACCGCAATATCTCCGACATCCTTTCCATTTGCCCAGTAACTTGAATCTGCAGTGGCGGCATTTGTGAATGCGGTTTGAATGTTCGTACCCTCAGTACCTGCTTTGTGCTTAAGTTTCTGTGCAAGGGCATTGTATGCCGGAATCCAGTAATAGTCCCATTTTGTGGTATTTATAGCTGCCATTGTGACTATTCCGGTTCTTGAGCCTTCATCATCCACATGAACCACATGGGAGTATGCATACTGCTCCGGTGTCTGACCCGGGTTGTTTGTGAGGTTTCCGATAAGAGCGTTGTAATCCCAGCCGTCTCCGCCTTCCGTATGCTCCGATGCAATTATAATATCAGATGCGAGTTTTATCTGATAATTGTCGGCTCCCGCATTCATCTCACAGGCATCATAGCCCCAGATATCCATTGCAAAGCCAAGATCCTTATATATTGTTCGGGAAGCGGTTCTGAGTGCGGGGAGGTCAAGATTAGTACTTGAAGTATCATCCCACATAGCGCCGGCATAATTTCCGCCGTGATCCCATAGGTCAAGGAAATAGTGCTCTGCAGGATAATTAGCCACAGTCCATTCAACAAAATCTATGAGCGTCTGAGGATTTCCCATGTCCATTTCGCTGGTCCACCAGGGGGCCGTTGCAGAGATATCATCATAAGCTCCATTATGCACCTTTATGACCTTCGTATCTCCGGAGGTGCTCTTGTCCCACAGGCAGATGAGATTCACATCACTCAGGGCTGCATCATTATATCCCGTTTCCATCTCAGTCAGGTCCCCGTCAGTATAACTGGACAGGCTGTTGTCTCCGTTCAGGTATACCATGAATGTCCATTTTGCTACCGCACGGGTAACCGGCTCACTGATCTGATTTGGGGCATTTACATCAGCACTGTTTGCAAGAACCGAAAAACTTGAACTAACCATTATCAGCACGAGCAGAAGCGGAATTGCCCACATAGTAGGAACATGTCGTCTCATAAGGTTTTGCCTCCTATGATATGCCAATGCACGACACCCTATATAAATCTTTCTAAAAATGAGACGAAAAATACACTTTATGCCAGCTATTGCGAATTCCGTCTCGTGAACCTCAGAAGGAGCAGAGAGGTTATAATACTTGCAGAGAGAGACGAAACGGTTCCCAACCAGATGCCCCATACGGGAAATGTCAGAGAGGCTGTCAGCGCATATGAAAAAACATTAAGGCTTCCCAGTGTCATGCTCTTTCCCATGGCGCGGGGGATGTCTATATCGTGCTTCAGCGAGTAGATTATCATAGTAGAGAGAAAAATCGCAAATATGCCTCCTATGACCGGCCCGCCGACCTTCGACAAGAACACTGCAGTCCCTATGGCCGTACCGCCTAGAAACCCGCGAAAAGAGAGTTCCTTTGCCGAATACTTCAACTTCATCGGCCGGGAGGATATTCCGATATGCCTCAAAAGGGCGAGGTTTACAACCAGCATGACGAAATAAAGAAGCGAGTTCCCTGCTGTCCCAAACCCTCCGCTAATCAGAATCATATAGGAAATAACAGCCCATGCGAACATACTGAGAATAATGGCCCGGCCCATTCCTTTGTGAAGAGTGAGAAGATATACGGAGAGAAAGGTTATATTGGCCCCCATTTCAACAATTACGATGCTGGCCGAACTGGCCGCTCTCTCCGGTCCACTTGACAGTCCGATAAAAATAAGAGCTATTAAGAGAAGCGAGGGAATAGTTCCCACAAGGCCACCGATTCTCGTACCCCATCTCTCTCCTATAACGGTTACCATAATAACCATTGTCAGAGCCAGCAGGGCCGATATAAACGGGTATAACTCAGAGACCGAGAGCATAGTAGCCACATATTGAACTTCTATTTGTCACTTGTGCCTTCCTGATCCTTCTGTCCTATCCCGAAATTATTTTACAGTCCGTTTCGGTATGGGTATGACAAAGCTAAACCAAAAGAAAATCGAATGGATTATCCGAGAAATCGAAAAAGGCCGCTCCATGTCCACAATTGCAAGAATCCAAGGAATAACAAGGGCTCGGGTCTGGCAGCTCTGGAAGGAGTATCTCTCTACTAGAGAGATACCTGAATTAAAGAAACCGGGACGAAAAAGAAAAGAGATATCCGATGAGGAGAAGAAACTGGTACTGGAAAAGCATGACCAGTATAAACTGGGGCCGTTGGCCCTTGAATCTAAGATTGAACGGAATACTGGAATTCACATTCCACACAACAGGATATACAGAATCATGCTTGAAGGAGGTCTGATCATGGAAAATCCAAAGAAAAAGAAACAGAGAAAGTATGTAAGATTTGAAAGAAAGCATTCAATGAGCCTCTGGCAGGCTGACTGGAAATATCTCGATAATGGCAAGTGGCTCATTGCCTTTATAGATGATGCTAGCAGGAGAATAATGTGCTATGAAGTATTCGATAACGCAACAACCCAAAATACCATTTCCGTTCTGAAAAAAGGCTTTGAAGAGTATGGAAGGCCAAGAGAGATAATGACAGATCACGGAACACAGTTCGTCTCTTCAAGAACGGATAAGAAAGGATATTCAAGGCATAAATTCGGAGAGTTTCTGGAAGAAAACGGTATAAAGCATATACTTGCAAGAATTCACCATCCACAAAGCAGAGCGGCAGTAACCGCTCTTCACATTGCCTACTGGCAATGAACAAACGGGAAAATAGAACGGTTCTTTGGTACTGTAGAAGCAAAGAGGAGAT
>JAJSAE010000057.1 GCA_024281315.1 archaeon
TGCGGCCTCAATCGTGCTGAAATCTCTGATTTCAGCGCAGTGCCGCACAATCCATCTTATTTTTCGGTTGGTTAATTTGGTCACAGAAGATACAGTTTCTTCCCTCTTTAAACTTTGGCGAAATAATTTCCGTACTCTACAACAGAGCAGGGGATTCGAAAACTATAAATAGGGACATTACATTACCATCCACAAATAATTTGAACTGTAAGAGTTCAGAATAGCAAATCAGGAGGAGAATTTATGACGGAAAAAAGTGGAAAAAATAGCACAAAGACATCCGTATGGGCTGTATTGCTTGTAGTCTTGATGATTGCGGGCAGTTTCGGCGTACTTTTTACGCCTGCAAACGCAGCCCCTCTGGGTGGCGAGTACGGTGGAGAGGTGAATGTTGCAATACTCTCTTCATCTGCATTGGACCTCACACCGACCACAACAGATGTTGAGGGACAGAAGATAGTTGATCTGGTCTATGACTCTCTTGCCAGAGTTATGCCGGATACATTGAATGTCGAGCCATGGATGGCCGATAGTTGGGTGGTAAACAATACGGCCAGTACCATAACCGTAACTCTTAAGAACGGAATAATGTGGCACGACGGAACCGCCCTTGTTGCGGGAGATATCGTTGATGTTTATAGTGGTGCAGCCGGTGTTACAAGCGTAACCGCCAGCGATGACCATACTCTTGTCTTCCATCTCTCTGCACTGGATGCGTCTTTCTTCAGTCATGTACTTACCTTGCCGGTGTATAAGGTAGCCGGAAGCGATTATGTTGGCTCCGGTCCTTACACCATTGTGAGTTCCAATGATACGGTGGTAAAACTCGCCGCTTTTGATGACTACTTCAACGGGAGGGTTTATCTTGACGGAATCAGTGTCTATATCTATGGCACTCTCGATACTGCGGCGGATGCTTATATAAATGGAACTGCCGATGGTGCTACGCTTGAGTATATATGGACAAGCCTTGAGCCCTATCAGGCAAGACAGGTCATTCCGCTCAACGACACAACAGAGACAACACTGACGGATCAGGGAAAGCAGGTCATCACCAACGAACTCGAGTACTATTACCTTGCATTCAACATGAATAAAGCACCGTTTAACAACACTGCATTCCGACAGGCGGTTGCTCACTGCATTGATAAAGACCTTATTGTGAACAATGTTCTCAACACATACGGCCTGCAGGGCGATTCCGTAATTCATCCTTCAATGACCTTCTGGTACAACTCCAGTGTTGAGAGATATGACTATGATACGACCCTCGCATCCCAGATTCTCTCTCAGGCCGGTTTTAACGACCCTGATGGTGATGGCTGGCTTAACATGCCCGATGGTAGCCCGATTGATATAACAATCTATGCGCCGCCCGGAACCGGTGTGGGTGCAGAGCCGGAAAGGGATCAGATTGGTGCTCAGATACACTCCAATCTTCTCTCCATAGGGATAAACATCACACAGGAATCCCTGTCCACTTCCGATATTCAGAGTCATGTGGATGACAATAACTTTTCCCTTGCGCTTCTGCCTCAGGAGATATCTCTTGACCCTGCCTACATATCCGAGATATATAATGCGCTTAACAACAACGGCTATACCAATGCTACCGTTGCCGCTCTTCTCAACGATGCGAATTCGGAGATGGACGGAACGGCAAGACAGACCCTTGTAAGGCATATACAGGGCCTTATAACCGAAGAGGTGCCTCTGGATGTCATATATTATCTTAAGAAGGTTCAGGTTTATAAGGATGATACATTCAAGGGCTGGAACGCCATGCTCGGTGGTGTCGGAAACTTCTGGACATTCACCTCCCTTAAGGCAGATGTTCTGGGAGACCTTTCCATTTCCATAACCCCCTCTACCGTGTCTCTGGATGCCGGTGACAGCACCACACTCAATATTATGGTTTCCAATGCTGACGGTGCCTTTGATGGTGCTACCGTAGTTCTGTCTACATCTGCCGGAACACTCAGTGAAACAGAAGTGGTGACCGGCTCTGACGGAACGGCTACTGTTACCATCACGGCCCCGACATCTGTTTCCGGTGCCATGGACATAAACATACATGGAAAGGCCGTTGCATTCCGATACAATCCGGTAGAGGCGGATGCCGCAATTACGGTTCACGAGATGACCCCTTCCCTTGCCGTCACAATGACCACTAGCAGCGCTCTCCTGAACTCCGGCGATTCGACCGATGTCGTTGTTACCGTTACATCTGCCGGCACTGCGGTTTTCGGAGCAACCGTATCCTTCACGGTAACTCCATCTGCGGGTGGTATGATGGCCAATGCAACGGGCATCACCGATGCTACGGGGAAGGTCACCACCACATTCTCCGCAGATGTGACCGTTGATACCACATATACCATTACGGCCAGCGCATCCATGGATGGTTACAGCCCCGCAAGTTACTCCAGACAGGTTATCGTTCAGCCCCAGCAGCTTTCCGTAACCGTATCCGCCGCATCTCCTGTTCTGAATGTGGGCGATAGCACAGAACTTACCATTTCCGTCACGGCGGCGGATGGGACGGGTCTTCCGGGTGCAACGGTGGTTATTTACTACAAGGATGCCTCTGGAACACTCAAAACCGTAAATCTGACCACAGGCGCGGACGGGTCTGCGACCACAACATTTGAACCGACTGTAAGCACCGGTGAGGATGTGACATACACCATAGTGGCAGAGGCGAGTATGCCCGGATATGTGGGTGACAGCGACATGACCTCGGTAACAGTGAGGACTCCGGTTTCACCCGGTGTCGGCTTCATCGGAATAATATCTGTTCTCGGTGTGGCCATGCTCCTTGCTGGTTACAGAAGAATACACTAAAACCATTTCCCTTTCTCATTTATTTTCCGAACAGGGTGTAACTTTTAAATACTATGTCATTATCTCCTCTTTCTGCCTTCGTCACATATCACCTGGAGGTTTAAAAATGGCAAGGATGCATGCAAGAAGAAGAGGAAAGTCGGGTTCGAAGAAACCATACCTAACAGAGGCCCCGGAGTGGGTCCCTATTCCACCGAAGGATGTGGAAGAACTGGTGGTCAAGCTCTCCAAAGGAGGGATGTCCACGGCAATGATAGGAATAACGCTCAGAGATCAGTATGGAGTTCCGTCGGTGAAACTTGTTGCCGGAAGGAACATAACTGCGCTTTTGAGGGATAACGGTGTCAGATTCAGGCTGCCCGAAGATCTTCAGAATCTCATGAAGAGGGCGATAGTACTGGATGACCATCTGACCAACAATCCCAAGGATATTCACAACAGGCGCGGGCTTCAGCTGGTGGAAGCAAAGATTCGGAGACTTGTTCGCTATTACAAGAGAACAGGACTACTGCCGCAAAACTGGAATTACTCTCTTAAGAACGCCAGACTATTAATAGAGTAAGGTGATTGCCTTGCTCTCCCTTTCCCTTCCCCCCAAAATGCAAAACGAACTGGAGAGGGCAGCAAAGGCAGTCCGGTCCCATAAGTTTGTCAGGGTCATATCCCACTACGATGCGGACGGCATTACCGGCGGTTTTGTGGCCACCAAAGCCCTGATAAGAGCCGGTCTCTCCCCTCATCTCACTATGACAAAGTCCCTTGCGCCCGAGGATTTGTCCGATTATACGGATGCCGGCACGAAACTCATGATTTTTGTGGATATAGGCGCTTCCCTTATAGACATACTGGAAGAAATGGACACGGATGTTATTGTTCTTGACCACCACAGGTTTGTATCGGAAAAGGATAGTGTGATATATGTTAATCCGAACAGATTCGGTTTGAATGGAATGAAAGACCTTTCAGGTTCCACCACTGCCCTTCTGTTTGCTCTTGTGCTTGACGATAAAAACTGGGACCTTGCACCCTTCGCGCTTGCCGGAGCATTCGGTGACCGCCAGCATATCGGGGGACTTTCGGGGCCAAATCGCTTGATTGCCGAGCAGGCTGTTAAGAAAGGGCTTGTGACCATCAAGAGGCAGTTAAGACTCTCCGAGAAAACGGTTTACGATTCCATACTGTATTCTCCCGACCCTTTCATAAAAGGCATCACAGGGAGGGCACAGCAGGTGGAGGAGTTTTTCCGCACCGTGCATATTGACGGCGATACGGAGATTGCGGATATGACCGACGATTCCGGTGATATGGAAATGTTCGAGACCAGTAATTACATAAACTCCATAATCACTCTGCAATTGATAAAGCAGGGATGCGAGCCGGAAACCCTT
Organism: archaeon; assembly: GCA_024281315.1. Classification (GTDB taxonomy): domain Archaea; phylum Thermoplasmatota; class Thermoplasmata; order JAJSAE01; family JAJSAE01; genus JAJSAE01. The sequence goes on from JAJSAE010000057.1 coordinate 4,233, forward strand.
GAGAATCTCGTTTCGGATGTGTACTATACGCTTCCCGGGCGGCAGAACATAGATGACCTATCAAGCCTCGTAAATGCCTGCGGCAGGAGAGGGAAATCCGGTCTCGGGTTCGAACTTATGAACGGCACGGAAGGAGCGGAAGCGGAAGCATCCGCTCTGAGAGAGGAACACCGCTCGCTTATTCGCTCCAGATTGATAGAGTTGGAAAGCGACCCCCCCGAAGAGAAAGAGGCCATACAGTATTTCTACAGTGATGAGGCGGTAATTAACGGTGCCGTTGCCGGAATCGGCAGGGAGTACCTGTTTAACCGCGATAAACCTGCCTTTGGTCTTGCCGTGGTCGCCGGAAAAGTGGAGATTTCTGCAAGAGGAAGCACCAAACTCGTGAAAAATGGGCTTAATCTTGCGGAGGTTTGCAGAGTTGCGGCAGAGAAGGTGGGAGGACGGGGCGGAGGTCACGCCATAGCGAGCGGGGCCAGTATTCCCGAGGGGAAGGACGAGGAGTTTCTGAAACTGGCGGACGAACTGGTAAAGGAACAGATTACACTTTAATGTCCATTTTATTCGGAGGTAAAACCGATATTTTTAAGTCCATGATGTGTATAGCCCTGACAGGTGCATACCATGTACGAAGTAAGATTTCACGGAAGAGGCGGACAGGGTGCGGTTACGGCCGCCAATATTCTTGCCTCTGCGGCTTACAGCGAGGGGAAGTACTCACAGGCCTTTCCCATATTCGGTGTGGAGCGCAGAGGTGCCCCGGTCGCAGCGTTTTTGAGAGTGGACGAAAAGCCGATAGACATAAAGTTCCAGATATATGAGCCGGATGCGGTGATAATTCAGGACCCGAGCTTGCTGGCCGTAAAAGAGGCCAATGTAAGGAACGGTCTGAAGCCCGGCGGAAAGGTAATCATAAATACGAAGAAAGACCCTTCGGAACTTGACTTTGGTGATGCGAAAGTTTACAGCATTGATGCTACCGGTGTTGCCCTGAACAACAGGCTTGGTACCGAGACCAATCCCATTGTAAACACGGCGATAATCGGTGCCTATGTGAAGGCAATAGGAAACATATCTCTCGATGCTGCGGTGAAGGCGGTCTACGAACTCTCGCCCGCCAAGCGTGATGCCAATGTGGCTGCCGTCAAAGAAGCCTACGAGATAGTCAAGGGGGTATGAATATGGAAAAAATAGAGATGGGTGCGGTAATACCAACACCGGGAAGTTCATTGAACTACAAGACAGGCTCGTGGAGGACCATGCGTCCGATACTTACACCTGAGAACTGCATATTCTGCAATGTCTGCTGGGAGTTCTGCCCTGACAGTGCCATAGAGAAGGCGGACCCTAAGGCAAAGAAGCCGATAACCATTGATTACGACTACTGTAAGGGATGCGGGATCTGCGTGCAGGAATGCCTTGCGAACAGGAATGCAAATCTGGGCGATGCCCTGAAGATGATACCGGAGGAGAAGTGATATTATGGGAGATAAACAGGTTGTAAAGGGAAACTTCGCCACTGCCGTGGCTGCAAAACTGGCAAGGGTTGATGTCGTTCCGGCCTACCCGATTACGCCGTCCACGCTCTTTCCCGAACAGATTTCACAGTATGTTGCAAACGGAGAGATGGATACGGAGTTGCTTCTTACCGAATCGGAACACTCTGCCATGAGTGCTGCCATCGGTGCGAGCGCAGCAGGTGCGAGAGTTGCAACATCCACAGCATCGCAGGGCCTGAAACTGATGAGCGAGATGCTTTTCATCGCCTCCGGCATGAGACTGCCTATTGTTGCCGCCATCGGAAACAGAGCGCTGAGCGGACCCATAAACATCTGGGCCGACCACTCGGATACAATGGCGGAGAGGGACTCCGGCTGGCTTCAGTTCTATGCCGAAACAAACCAGAACGCACTGGACCTGATGCTCATGGCCTTCCGGGTTGCCGAGGACCACAGGGTTCTTCTGCCTGCAATGGTGGGGTTGGATGCCTTTGTTCTGACGCACACCATGGAGGTTGTGGATGTTCCGTGTCAAA
>JAJSAE010000058.1 GCA_024281315.1 archaeon
AGAAAGAGGAAGCAGAGAAGGAAGAACCCGCTCCGGAAGAACAGAAGGAATAAAACCCTTATTTTTTACATTCATATGTCGGGATGGCTCAGCCTGGTGGAGCGCCGGACTCATAGGGTAAAAGGAGTATGCTCCCATACCGGATTTCCTGGGATATCCGGAGGTCACGGGTTCAAACCCCGTTCCCGACACATATTTATGGTTTTAAATGTGAATTTGTAGCCATTAATATCCTGACCGTCTGTTATGCCGTCGCCGGCCGCGTCTCTACATCCGTTCGTGGGGTCCAAGAGGTCAATAAAAAGGTCTTCCTCAAAAGGCAAGGTCTGGCCCGTAACTGAAATGAGATTGGCCGGGTTCTGAAGCAAGAGAGGACACGAAGAGGTATAAGAGAAGAGGGATTTAAGGGTTTGGGAAATGCATGTTCACTCCCTTTTTACCTCAACATCAAGGCCGAGTTCCTCAATTCTCCGTGACATATACTTCCAGAGTCTTGCCGAATCCTTCGGATTCAGAAGCCGCCCGAATAAGTAGAGATTTGAATCATTGTCTTTAAGCACTTTAATTATTTTCTCTCCTTTCCTGTTGGTGAGGGTTATCTCGCTTATGTCCTTGAAATACAGTTCCGCCTTTTTTCTCTTAAGCGGTGGAGAGAGATGAAAGCATTTTTCATCCACAATTATTAGCCACTTGTAGTAAAGCAGGATGGTAAACAAGGGCGGGATTATTGTGAGTATGACAACTATCCATCCATATGCCCGGAGCTCCGAACTCCCTCCCAATATCAACAATGTACCGGGAATCAATACGGCCCACTGCAACATAAGAACTCCAATATAGTTTGCTTTTCTGTATCTCAGTTTCATAGAATCACCTCTTAACAAGATCTTCCACATCTCCGTCTCTCCACCAGTACTTGAAACGCTGGAATAGAGAGATATCCTCCTTCGTTTCTCTGATTTTATCGCTCATCTTTTTGGCCGACAATATAGCCACAAAGCGGTTTATAACTCTTCTCTGACCGAGACAATAAATTTTATCATCAGTTATAACTTTCATATTGACAGGCCTATTCTTTCTATCTTTTAACAAGAGAATCTCTTTGATTTCGTTAAAGTATATCGCTCTCGTCCTCATAAGCGGAGACTGTTTTCCCTTGACAAGAAAGATAAATTTTTCATCGTTTGAGCCAAAACCATGGCCAAATGCCACCACAGTCATTGTGCTTACGAAAATTGAAGAAAATATGAAATACATTACGAGCATATCTTCATCATTCATTTGATTTTCTCTTAGCATCACAAGGGAACCTAGTATTGCAGCAACTGATAAGAAGAGAACAGAATATAAGGCACATGAGAGGGGTGTGTTTGGTCTCATTTTAATTTCTTCGGGAGCGCTCATTTTTTCACCTCAAATATCTAATTTTGAAAAACCAAGACATACCCAAACAAGAACAAGCTCTATTGCTCCAATGCCTCTTGCATATGGTTCTGGGTCTGGTGTGTTACAGTAACAAGCAGATGAACTCATCTCCTTACTCCGATATCGGCGCCGTCACCATGAACTTTCCGTTCCTGTATAAAAGGGCCTGCCAGCCGTGATATATGTTGGAGTGCCTCATCTTTACCAACCGGATTCTCAGCTGCAGCTCAACCTCTCCCACATCCTGAAACTTCAGCAAGATGCTTCCGTCGGCCAGAAAGTCCTCCCGGAACGGGCCGTATGTCTCGTCGTTGCTTGCCATCTCGGAAATAAGTATGGATGTAACATTGAGCCCCTTTAGGAATCCGAAGAAGTGGAATAACTGCTGCCTCGGGTTTATAAGGTCGGTGAGTGAGTATATGGCCGTAAGGGAATCAATGACCACAATGTCTATCTTGTCCTCCTCAATCCTTCTGGACAGGTACTCCCTCAGAATCTTGAACCAATCCTTGGCATCCTCTGCCCCGTAGTTGTCCAGTCTCAACCTCCCGATATCCACTATATAAAGCATGTTCTCATCCACATCTTCCAGACCCACATTCTTCATGGTGGCCACAAGGCTGTCCTTACTCTCCTCTATCGAGATGTAGAGACCTTTCTTTCCCTCGTGCTTGTAATTATTGTAGAGCATGTTGAGCGCAATTGATGACTTCATGCTCCCCGGTGTGCCCGACAGAAGTATTACATGTCCTTCTTCAATCCCGCCGTCCATTTTCTCATCGAAACCGCTTATGTATGTCTTGATTCTCGGAATGCCGTTCATACTTTCACCCCGTAGCTATATAACGAGGTGGGATTTATGCCTTTCTATTCCCCGGCTACTCTATTACAAGGGTGCTTATCTTCGTTTCCGGGTCCTCTATAACTCTTATGACGCTGTTAACCGACTCCTTCACATCGTCCATGTGGCTTATCACAACAATCTGAGAGAAATCCTTCTGCAGTGCGTTGAGAGTCTTCAATATGTTCCTTTTCCTGTCTGCGTCCTGAGAGCCGAATACCTCATCCAGAATAATCGTATTCATCTCACTGGCACCGCTGAAATGTGAGACCGCCCGAGATATCGCCAGCCGGATGCACAGGTTTATGAGGTCCTTCTCCCCTCCTGAAAAACGGTTTATGGGATAGAACTCGTTTCCGTCCAGAACCGATATTTCGTAGTTCTCTCCGAAATCGATGACCGGATATTTTCCCTCCGTTATCTCGCGAAGGAGAGTTGATGAGAATCTGGAAAGGGTGGGACGAATTCTCTGCATGAGGCTTTTCTTGAAATCGGCCATGACTTCCCGAACCTTGGAGATATATATCGCCCGCTCGTCCAGTTCGCCCTTTCTTCTCTCTTTATCCCTCAGATTCTCTATTGAGCCGACAATATCCTCTTTTCTGGATACTGCCATATTGAGCCTCCCTTCCTCTATGCCGCTCCGCTTTTCAATCTCCCTCAGTTCTGAATTCAGTTCTCTGTTTCGCTTGGCCAGTTCCCTGTACTCCGCCTCGTTATAGTTCAGTTCGGCCATTTCTTTCCTTAATCCCTCCAGAATATTTTTATCCCGTTCTGCTGCAGTTTCCGCCTCCCTGAACCTCTTCTCAATCTGCGGGAGTCTTTTCATCTGCCCCTCTATTATATGATACTCTCTTACCGATTTCTCAAACCTCCGGGCCTCCTTTTTCAAACGCTTCATCTCATTTTCATCATAATTAACAAGGCCCACCGCCGCCATACGCGTCTCTATATCCTTTATCTTCTCGACGAGTGAGTCTCTGGCAGAAGACCTCTCTTTCAGGAGCCGCGCATTTCGCTCAGCAGACTCCATTTTTCCCATGAGAACACTGAGTTTTTTATCCAGTGCCTCCTTCCTTCTCTTCTCGGAGTTCAGTTTGCCTCTCAGTTCTTCGACCTCCGCCCGAACATCTCCCGCTCTAGATCGCAATTCATCCATCCTGTCGGTGAGTTCTTTCAGAAGGGCAGGATAGTGGTCCTTCAGCGGTCGGTGGCATGTCGGGCATTCGCTCTCCTCTCCCAACTCCTCTATCTCCCTCTTCTCATCCGATACAGCCCTTATTTCTCCGCTCAACCGTTCTTCCTCGGCAAGAAGCCTGTGAAGGCTGCCGCGAAGCTCCTCCAGCCCCATCTCGGCCTCGTCTTTCTTCCCTGTTGTTTCCTCAATGTCCCGCCTCAATGCTGCGGTATCCGTGCATGTCTTTCTTAACTCCTCAATCTCTGCCTCCGTGCGCTCCAGTTCACGCCGCCTATAATCCGCCTCCCTTTCCAGAGAGTCCAGTTCCCTGTACCTGTCAAACTCTCTCGACATATTGTCCAGAGCCTCTCGCACACTCGCCTCTTCCTCCGCATCTCTGCGAAGCGCATCAAGCCGCCCCCTCTTTTTCTCTATCTCTTCCATCTCAGTCTTCATCCGCTCCATGTCCCTGACAGAAGAGGCGATTCCTGCCTCCAGCGCACCCATTCTTATTCTCAGTTCCTCATACTTTTTTCTCTTCTCTTCAACGCTTTCGATACTTCTTTCCACCGCGGAAATCTCTTTCTCCAACTCCTTTTTCCTCCTTGAAATGACTTCCATCTCACTTCTGGCAGCCTCCATCTCCATTTGAGCGGCCTCCAATTCCTCCCTCCTGATATCAACATACTTCCTTCCGGTGGCAGGGTCCGTGAGTTCCATATGCAGCCTCTCTCTCTCGTACTCCAGATCTCTTTCATCCTTTCCCGCCGCATCTATGGCCTCGTCAATTCTCTCGATACCAAGGAGGCGGAGTATCAACTCCTTTCTCTGAGAACCGACCATGTCCGACAGCGCCGCCAGTTCGCTCTGCTTTGCAAAGACCGATACCTCGAACGGTTTAACACCGAAGCCGAGGAGCGCCTCCATCTTCTCAGTAACATCACGCGTACCATCGGCAATCAGATGCCCTGCATCGGCGAGAAAAAGCTCCGCACCCGGTGTGTTTCCCTTCCCCTTTATCCACCTTTTTACCGTATATTTCTCGCCTCTCAATTCGAAACCGAACTCCACAAAACATCCATCCCTCTCCTCTGCCCCCACTCTCTTTATGTTCTCCTTCTTATCCCCTCTTCCGGATTTCCCAACCGAGCCGTAGAGGGCCCATTCTATCGCTTCCACGATGCTGCTCTTGCCCGCGCCGTTGGCACCGATGATACCGGTTATGCCGTTCTCGAATTCTATTCGAACATCCTCGAACTTCCTGTAGTTTTTCAGGTGCAGGTATATCAGTTTCACTGGCTCACCACCCGGCTGAGATAATCCTCGACCATTCTCTTTAACCGTTCTCTGTCCAGTCGTTCCACTGAAACGCCCCTGTAATAGTCCTCGAACTCCCGTACAAAACCACGAAAAGGAGCGGTAGAGACGCCGCTGTCCCCCTCTGTCTCGGCAAAATACGGCTCAATGGTGAAATCAAGGGCGGGAGATGTTACGGAAAGAAGAGCCTGCCGGTCGATATTCTGCCATACCTCTCTGCCGGTGTTCTCTATTCTGAGACGGACCATTGCCCCTTCTATCTCTCTCTCTTCCACCCTTTCGCGTATCTCTTTGACAACATCGCCCGGCCCGAGGAGTTTTGCGTCTATCGGTCTGAGGGTCATCATGGGGCGCGTGGGGAGGGAATGGAATTCCATTTCCATCGTTTCAAGGTCAAGTTCTATGAATCCCTTCTTCTGATTCTCTTCCGTAAATGAAAAACGCTCGGTGGACCCGGAATAATAGGCATTCTTCTCCACCTCGGAGAGTTCGTGATAGTGACCCAGTGCGATATAGTCAAAACCGTCCCTGACAATATCCGAGGATTTCAGGAGTATCTCATTGCTCTCGTCGGAGTTTCTGAACGCTCGTAATCCAATATATCCTGCGTGCATTATGGCAACATTCTTCAGCCCTGCCTCCGGCATCATGGAGCGCACCGCTTCGGAAAAACTTTCCGGCGGCATGTGAGGAATCCCGTGAAATACCGTATCTTCCAGTATAATCGTCTCTGGCACTCCCTTGAATATCGGGTGAACCCTATCTGCCGCGCCGCCTCTTATAATCTCCCTCTCCATCAACCTGAAAGGGCTGCCGGTCTCCCTCAATCTCGGGGTTGAATGGTTGCCAGATATGACAATGACCTCTATTCCCGCATCCGCAAGGCGTAAAAGACCCCCGATGCCAACGGATAGGGCGCGATTGGTCGGGCGTACGGAATCAAACAGGTCTCCGGCATGAATCACCACGTCCGGCTCAATCTTAAGTATCATATCCACCGCCCGATTGAACGCATCATAGACATCCTTCTCCCTGACATTCAATCCTGTCTGCGGGTCAATGCGGTTGTATCTCGAATATCCTATGTGTGTATCCGCAAGATGAACTATCTTCATGGGACAGGAAAAGGAACGGTTTAATATAGAGATTACCTCGGGGTGAGTGAAGGTATTCGTCATACTTTGTCCTAAAAGATAAGGTTTAAATATGACTGTTGTATTATGTCCTGTTGCCGACAATAAAAGGAGATCCCATGACCGAAGAGAGAATCACCCTGCGGATAGATGCCGAATTGCTCGAAAAAGTCGATATGGTCGTTGAAGACGATGTTAACATTGCAAACCGTTCCCACTTTTTCAGAGTAGCCGCAGAGGAGAAGCTGAATACCCGCAACGGAGAATATACCACCATCAGACTCCCGGATGGCCTGCGGGAATTACTGGCCACCGAGTTGAGTTCCGGCATGTACAACAGCCTGGGCGATATAATCGCCGAAAGCCTCAGGGTGCGATACGAGATAAAGGAACACAACATGGAAGAGATACATGAAAAGATTAAACAGAGGAACAGCACTCTTCGGGTCATGAAGAAATAATAAAGGGAAGACTGGATGGAAGGACGATGGGATGCACGATGTCTCCGCGTTTGGCGGCAAAGAGAGGATGTGAGAGAGATGAAAAAGAAAAACGAAAGGAAAACAGACCTTTCCGACGATGCGATTATCGCACGGCTTTCTGCGGGAGCCTTTCAACCCAGAATCGGGATTGTGGGGGTCGGGGGCTACGGAGCGAGAATCGTGTCGAGAATAGATAGAAAAAAGCCCGGTAATGTGACAACCATGATTATAAATACCGACCAGAAGAGCATGGAGGCCGCCACCGCAGATAAGAAGATAATAATCGGCAGGGATGTTACGGACGGCACGGGAGCGGGCGGCTTCAGAGAAGTCGGATACTACGCCGGCGACACCGCAAGAGGACTGATAAGAGAGGGACTGAAGGGAAACGACAGCCTTATCATAGTCTATGGTGCGGGCGGCGGCACGGGTTCCGGGGCGAGCCTTGTGGTTGCGGAGATTGCCAACGAACTCAACATGATAACCACCGGCATAATAATGACTCCGTTTGCGGCTGAGACGGACAGGGTTGTAAGGGCACAGAAGGACATACACAGGTTCAGAGAACTGGTGAGCAACACCATCGTGCTTGATAACGACAGGTTCATAAAGAAGAACATAACCCTGAAAAAAGCAATGGACATGACTGCGAGAGGCATTCTGAAGATTACGGACAGCATGACCCTTCAGATGAGCAGAGCCATGATGGACGGAATCGCGGCGGAAGTCAGGAGAGAAGCCGCAAAACTGCCCGACACCACAGATGTCCCAAAACCGGAAACAGCGGGAAATATCGCAGGTATTACGGCAAAACAGGGCCATGCAACTGGCCTGGAAGCCAGAATGAATGCAGACATACCGGATGACCCTTCGATAAACTGAACAAAACCATTAATGTTCAAAGATAACCCTGAGGCATAAACCCTTTTCTCTTTTTCCATATATACTCTTAATAGATCACGGCACGAGCCTGAACCTGTCCCTCGGGAACAAAGTTGCTTCTCGCACATTGTCGAGGCCCAGCGCCTTCTGGACGAGTCTTTCCACACCGATGCCCACGCCGCCGTGCGGCGGCATGCCGTACCTGAAAGCCTTGAGATAAAACTCGAAATCCGCGGGGTTGAGCCCCTTCTTTCTCATGCGCTCCTCCAGGACATCCGGCCGATGCTCTCTCTGGCCGCCCGATGCGAGCTCCTGCCCCCTGAACTCAAGGTCGAACGAATAGGACCAGGGGGTCCCGTTTTTCTCCATTATGTAAAAGGGCTTCTCGGCCTCAGGGTATTCCACGACGAAATAGGCGTCGTATACCTTCTCCTCCATGATGTTTCCCAGAATTTTCTCTCCTTCTGTGTCGAGGTCGTCCTCCACCTTCTTTCCCCTCTCTTCTAGCATTGCCTTCGCCTCTTCAAAGGTTATGCGGGGATAGGGACGCTTCGGGGCCTTCAGGTCTATGCCGAGGGTCTTCAACTGGTGCTGGCCGTTCTCCATTGCGGCCTTTATGGCGGTATCCAGCATATCCTCCACAACATCCATTACATCGTCCTGCGACTTGATAAAGGAGAGCTCGAAGTCAAGAGAGGTGAACTCGCTGAGGTGTCTGGTGGTATCGGAAAGCTCGGCCCGGAATGCGGGCGCTATCTCATACACCCTTTCGAGGCCGCTGGACATGAGTATCTGCTTGAACAGCTGGGGGCTCTGGGCGAGGTACGCCTTCTCACCGAAGTAATCCAGCTGAAAGAGGGTTGCACCCCCTTCCGCTCCGGACTTCAGTATCTTCGGGGTCTGAACCTCGACGAAGCCGCTCCCTTCAAGACTGCTCCGTATGGCCGAGAGCATCATGGATTTCAGGGCGAAGACGGAGAGTACCTCCTCGCGGCGGAGGTCAAGGAACCTGTTATCGAGGCGGGTATCCAGTTCGACATTGACCTTATCCACAACGCCCATTGGAAGCGGGGCATCGGCCCCGTTCAGAACTGCCCATTCCTCAGGGAGAATCTCAAAGCCTCTTTTGACATACTCGCTCTTCTGCACCTTCCCGCGCACGGCCAGAACGGACTCTCGCTGAACCTTCGTGAGGGCGTTATAACTCTCCTCGCCCATCTCGTTCTTCATGGCCGTTATCTGCACGATGCCGGCCCTGTCGCGAAGGAGTATGAAGGCAATCTTCCCCTTCTTCCGAATGGTCTGAACCCATCCGGCCACGATAACTTCGGAATCGACATCCGGGTCTATTTCGCTGGAGCGCTTTCTATCCCTGAGGTTCATTGAAACACCAGAGATTGGAAAAGTGGAGGGTATTTAAGGGTTTGCAACTCACGTGCTCTGTTGCATAAATACTTTTATAAAGCCATGGTGCATATTCTTCCTTATCCAACCATGGAAGGGATGCACCATGGCCGAAATGGATATAGAGAAGAAGTATATAAGAAATTGGTCTGAGTATAATGAACGCCTTGTGAGAAGAGGAGAGATGTATATAGACCTTGATTTCATAGAAAACTGGGATGAGGAGCTGGAACAACAGAACAGAGGAAAGAAAGGGAGGCCTTATGTCTATCCGGAGGGTTTTATCTGGTTTTCTGCGG
>JAJSAE010000059.1 GCA_024281315.1 archaeon
CTCATCTCCATAACGGCCCTTAAGGTGATTTCGGCCATTCTATCCGTGCATGCATAGAAATTGACATAGGGGCCGGAAGCCAGCACCTTTTCGATGAAACTAAACTCTCTGCTTTCCGAATAATCAGAGATATGCCGGGCAATCTCCTGCGGGCCTTTTCTGAATATCTTGGAATAGCGGAAGAGGGGATATGCAAGGTCTCCCATACCCTCCGGGGGCAGGGAAATATCGCTCTCCACGACCTCATATTCACATTCAATCCGGTTTTTCACCGCAAAATCGTCCAGCGCGTGATGGAGAAAATCAACGACCTCATTCCTGAATACATCGCCAAAGTACATTGTAACACCTTATAACTTATATCTGAGCAGGGCGGCGATTCCACCAAAGGCCTTCATCAGAAGCTCCCCTTCTTCCGAGTCTCCGGATATCAATTCCACCGTTGTTCCGGTAGAGTCGGCCATTTCGTAGAGCTCGTCTATTGCATCCATCTTTTCCACCAGTTCCATTGCGGAGCCGCATTCGGAGCATACGAAGTCTTTCGGATTCGGAATTCTTTTAACAGTCTCCTGAACATCATTCCCACAGTTAGGACAGTGCATGTGTATTCTGTATTCTCTCAGATCCTCCGAAACCAGCAATATGTCAACAGCACCCATTTCCAGAGCCCTTCGCACATCATCCTCCCCATATGCGGCAAGGCCTCCGTCCGCCCTGCGTATCTGCTCCAGAAGGCGCTGTATCAGCTTCTTTTCTTTCATCAGGGTAAGACCGGCCAGTGCCTCTTTGGAATTCTCCACCAGTTCTCTCAGACCGTACTCATCGGTATAGCCCACATCGAATGTGTCTATCACCTTCTTCATCAACTCGTGATGAAGATAGTTCTGGCCCAGAAAAAAATCCTTGGTATATCCGGGGCCGCCTATCAAAATACCTTTTAGATCGGGTTCAGCAAGAAAGGCCTCACTGGCCATATCCCCTACCTTCTTGAAAAATTCGTGAGCCGCAATCTCTATCAGCCTTTCGAATCTTCTGGCGGACTGCCCCCCTCTTCCGTGCTTGCTGGGAACCCGCGACTGTATGTTTGTTATAACATGAATCTTGCTACCTTTCAGGAGGCCGATGGTGGCCTCGCTCCTGTCAATTACCAGAAGACCGTAGACCTCCTTTTCCCTCAGCATCGCCTCGAGAGGCTCCAGATAGAAGTTTGAGTCGCACCTGTAAAGATATGTATTTATCGGTTCGGGAGGTTCGAGAACATAGGAAACCATTGTTGTCTGGTCACCTCCTGTGGGGATGTGGCCGACGAATATGACAAGGCCGTTCGGAGGGGGTGTTTTATAGTACCTCAGTTTGCTCATTATGGAATCTATTGCACTCATCACATTCTTTCTGGTGCCCTTGGACTTTATATTAGACGACTGTGAATACTCATCGCGCAGATAGGCCACAGCCTCGTGAATCTGGCGGTTAGGCGGGATGTAGAGGGATATGAGTTCCGTACCTCTGCCCGTGAGGTTCCGTATTTCCTCAAGCGCTCTCTTGAAATCATACCTTGCTCTGTCTTCTTCCTTTGCCATTATTTTCACCGATTCTACTCTTTCTTTCCGGTATGTTCAGGGCGTATATATATCTATTTACTTGCCTGTGCTTCCGCCTGCACTTGCTGACGCCTGCTCGCTCTTCACTTCTCCACTTACCTATCCGGGCCATAGGGAGTATTCTCTGGAGAAAACATGTTTTTCAGCCCCTTTCGCTCTCTTTTCAGGGGGAGTCTCTCTTCGATTTGATAACGCAAAGTTTTTATGTTAGAAGCGTATTTGTCTGCCGAGGGATATTAATGCCTGCGAAACCGAAGAAGAAGAATACCGCCAAGAACACAACGGATGACTGGTTCGAGGCTCTTGATGCCGAACTCGAGTAGAAGGCCAAGGAAATCAGCAAGAAGTTCGTCATGCAGAGTACCAAAAAGGCCGAACTTAACAAGGACCTGATAGAGGACTTCTGGAGAATCTGGCTCCGCTTTAACAAGATTAATGTGCATTTCAGCATTGAGCCAAATCACAGTCTGTTCGCTCAGTTTGCCGAATTTCCGGATATCTGGCAGATGAGAGAGACATTCGACTACGGCAGCGTGAACCTTATAGAATTGATGGACAGGACAAGGGATCAGGGACGCGTAGGGGATTCACTGAAGGTAAACTATTATACAGTTGACGAGGCTCTGCATATGAGAATGGTCTTCGAGTACTGCGAAGGTGAGCACTATTACAAATATGCAGGCTGGAAAAGAATCTTCTCACAGTATGTTCTATATGATGCTCCGCTGGACAAGGTAAAGATGGAAGAGATACACAGAATCCTGGCGGGAGTGGTGAAAGCTTGGTATGAGTCGCACCTGAAAAAAGACAGAGAGATCATACTGAATCACATCAAGAAGAACTTCGAAAAGGGCGAATCTTTCACACAGTAAAATCCTTTCCTTTCTCTGTTTCTGCATTTTTATTATGAATCGGGAGGCATCACGCCTCCTGATTTCGCAACGCCCTAAGTACTTTCACTCACCCCCCATAGTAACTTATATATGCCCTTAAGCCTTCTCTTTCTCAGCCACAAAAGGAGGCGAAAAAATGAAAAAAGAAGAACTCGCGCCCCATGTAAAAGATATAACACGGGCGCTCGGAAACAAAGTGAGCGAAGAAGAAATCGAACAGGAACTGCTTGAGGCTGTCGAAAAATTTGACATGAGACTCAGTCAGGCAAAGAGAACCATCCTGAAGAAGCATGGAGGAAAAGCCCAGGACCTCAGGACATGGATAAAAGAAAAACTATCCGAAATACGAGAAGGAGATACGGAACTTGAACTCCTCTGCCGGGTTGTCTATGCCTCGAGAAAGCAGATTTCTGGAAAAGGCGGAGAGAGCAAGGAAATTATAAGCGGCATTCTCGGCGACGGGACGACCACAAGACCCTTCACATCATGGAGAACAACTGATGTGAAACTCAATGTCGGAGATGTCGTACGCCTGAAAAATGCCTATGTTACGGACTGGAGAGGCGAGCCGCAGATAAATATCGGGGATTACACCGAGATTGAAAAAGCGGAGAGTAGCGATCTCCCGTCATACAGCGGAGGCAGTACTCCGTCGGAACCGGTGGAAAAGAAAATGGCGGACATCCAAGGTGGTGAGAGAAATCTGAGTCTCACCGGAAAAATAATAACCGTGAACAGGAGAACAACTGTAAAAGAAGGGACGGAAAAGACATTTTTTTATGGGCTCATGGCCGATGAAACCGCTACCGTCCCATTCACCGCATGGAAGGACTTTTCTTTGAATAAAGGAGATGTTATTCGTGTCGAAGGGGCCTATGCGACCATATGGAGAGAGAAACCGCAGATAAACATGTCCGAGAGATGCAGTGTTCAGGTACTTGATGAGGAGATGGAAACGGTCCCTCCCCGGTTCGATACCGCCGAAGCCATTGATTCCAGTATCAAGGATGTGGGCAAGAGCGGGGTGCGCGTCAATGTTACGGGCAGAATTCTGGCCATAGAAGAAAGGGAAATAAAGGGCGAAGATGGCATAAAGAAGATGAAAAACGGAATAATCTCCGATGGAACAGGGAAGATGAGTTTTACCGCATGGAGTGATTTTCCGTATAAAGCAGGAGATGCCGTGGATATCAAGGGAGCCAGAGTCAGATACTGGCGGAATAAAGCGCAACTGAACATAGACGATAACTCTCAGGTAAGCAGCGCCACAAAGGAACTTCCAACTATTGAGGAACTGGAACAGCCCTCGGTCATGGATATTGACACCATTTTTCGACTCTCTGGAGTCCTTGATGTCTCCGTTACCGGCGTAGTAATGGATGTTAAAAACGGCAGCGGCCTTATAGACCGTTGTCCGACCTGTCGGAAGGTCCTACAGGAAGGGGTATGCAGCACTCACGGAGAGGTGGAAGGCGTGCCGGACATGAGAGTGAAATGCGTTCTGGACGATGGAACCGGGACGATGAATGTTATTCTGAATCGATATCTTACGGAAGAAGTCCTGGGAATGAGCATGAAGGAGGCAATGAAGATAGCCATGGAGAAGAGAAACTTTTCGATTATCCAGAAAGAGGTGGAAAACAGGCTGTTAGTAAGAACCGTGAATATTCGCGGGGATGTGGTTCTGGATGACTACGGCCTAAGTTCTTATGCCAGAGAGATATCGTTTCCAAAAATAGATGTGGAAGAAGAGGCCAGAAAATTCCTTGAGGAGGTGGAGGCATGAACGCAGGAAGAGAGGTTGCCATGCGGGTATTTGCGGCGGAATTCCGCCACTCGACCAAAAAATACAGCGACGGAGGGGAGCGCTCCCCGTCATATGTGATTTCTCCCATGGGAGCGCGAATAAACCGCCTCTTCGTGGCAGGCACGCTTACGGAGGTCACCAACACAGGAAGCGATGATGATCCGGTATGGAAGGCAAAGGTGGTGGATGGGACGGGCGTCTTTTTCATATCAGCCGGAAAGTATCAGCCGCAGGCCGCTGCCGCACTTTCGAGGATTGAGCCTCCGCAGTTTGTTGCCGTGGTGGGGAAGAGCAGAATCTACAGCCCGGACGACACGGCTCACTATCTCTCCATCCGCCCGGAAGCCATAAGAGTGATAGATCGGCAGGAACGAGATATGTGGGTTCTCCAGGCTGCCAGAGACCTCAAAAAGAGAATGGAGGCCTTTCAGGAACTTGGCAACATGGAAACCCCTGACAGTAAGGAACTTATTTCTCTCGGATACCCTGAGCACATCGCCGAAGGCATTATGCTAGCTTATGACTACTATGGAGAGCCGGATATGAGCACATACCGCGCTCTCCTCCTCCGGACACTCAGGAGTGTTTTGCCGGGTTATGAGCAGGAGGACGAATTCGACAACTATGAAGAAGAGGATGAAGAAGAGGTGGATGAAGATATGCAGCGTGCCTTCCTTGACATGGTGGAAGAATTTGATGCTGACGACAGGGGAGCGGAGGTTGCAAAACTATACGAGGCGGGGAAGAAGCGCAGCCTCAGCAGAGAAGATATGGAGAATATGCTGCACTACCTTCTGGAAGTGGGCTCCGTGTATGAACCTCAACTTGGAAGGATAAAAAGGACATAATCAGTGAAGGTCGGAGATAATCTCGTAGTTCACAATGACTTCGCTGGTCACAGTCCAGACCTTCAAGAGCAGGTCCGAGATACTTATCTCCGTATGGCAGATATGTGAAAAATCCGTCTGGAAATCGCCCACGGCAAAGCCGCCTATGACAAATGTATGCTCTCTAAGACCTGTGTCTCGCATATATTCATTCAGATTTCTGATCTCTCTTTCCGGTCTGAGAACGGTTATGCCCGCACTCTCATAGTTTTTCAGCAGTTCCGGCAACCCCATTTCTTCTATTTCCAGAAGGGGTGATTCTCGGTCGGGAACAGCCCTATTCTGAAACAGTGACTCCATGAGCCCGCAAAATCTGTTATATCCCTTGGGCAGCCTCGTTTCCGGGGATACACGGATGACTTCATCGTTTCTCGTATGGACCAAAACCTCCAGTTCTCCCCTCTGATTTGCTATGGAATCCAGTGCCAGAAGGAGAAACGCATGCACGAGGTCCGGCCTCCCTCTTCTTTCCCAATGAGTGAGATTCCGCATGGCCGAATGGTGTAGATTGGCATCAAGCAGGACACTTCCCGGCCTTTTTCCGCGCTTCTTTGCGTTCTTGACAACGGCCGGATGGCCTGCAATGGATTCAGGGACTCTTTCAATCTCAGCCTCGGCAAGAATCAAACGCAGCAAACCATCCCTCCCTAGGTTCAGGTGATTATCTTATCCAGTGCATCGGTCTTTGCACCAAGTTTCAGTTCTTTGGCAATTCTACGGCCGGTGGACAGGCCCGGTTCTATGAAATCTGCATAGGGGGAGCCGCTTATGAACGGATTAGTCCCTGCCACTATGCGGGACGATACCTCAAACACCTTGAACTCAAGTTTATCGGTGACGATGGTTTCCAGACAGAATGGCCCGACCATCCCTCCGAACAGTTCTATGGACTTTTCCACCACCCTTTCTCCCATCTCAAATACTTTGGGCAGCAGGGACTCTCTGAGAACCACAGGAATGTTTCCGGTGACCACGAAACTCGGGACTATGCCGAGTCTTTTGAGTTCCTCCTGTGCCCCCAGTTTATACATCTCGTCTATGTTGGATTCGTCCCTTCGGTCCATACTGAGAAGCTCCAGTGTCCCCTCACCTGCCCGATAGCCCTCTTTCCGTAATGGGGAATAGAAGAAGTGGAGGTAGTATCGGGTCCCGAGGATGTACTCCTGTATGGTATATTTCTGCGAGTAATCAATGCCCATCTTGAACTCCAAATAGTCCTTTGCAATAAAAAAGCCGCGGCCACCCTTCGCTCCATGATACTTCACCATGACCGGCCTGTCTATTTCCTTTGCATCCTCAATGAGTTTCGGCATATCTATTCCTGCGGATGTTAGCCATTCCCTCTGCTTCATCCTATCCGACTCCCATGCAAGGACATCTCTGTTGCCGAAGGTCGGAATCTCAAGATTCGCAAAGTTGTCACTACCGAGGTACTCCACAAACGAGCCGTGCGGCACTATAATAACATTCTGCTCTATCAGTTCCCCTGCCAGATTAGGAATATCTTTCCATTTGTCCACCACCAGAAACTCGTCCGGCCTAGCCAAAGGAAAAGCATCGTAGAACTTCGGCCGTTTCCCTATGGCTATCCCGATAGTTTTAAACCCTTCCTTCCTGGCTCCGTGGAAAATCTGCAGACTGGAGTGCGAACAGGCCGTGGCCAGAACAATGTCTTCCGGGTCATAGCCGGAGAGTATTTCCTTTATTTTCTCTCTTTGAACCATAGAGGGAGATAACAATTTTTGATTTAAACCTTTCCATTGGTCTCAGTCCGTTTTTAACCCTTCGATTTCTTTCTCGCATTGTGTAAGATAGTGCATCGCGGACTCGTACTGGGTGGCTAACCTCGCCTTCTCGAAGGTTTTTTCCAGCAATGCCGTGTCCATGCCGGACTGCTTCAATTCTCCTATCTCCCGAACAATACCGCTCACCCTCTCCCTTATCTCTCCGAACTGCCTTATCTTTAAATCGGCATCCTTCCTGGCAAGATCGAGAAAATATAGGGCGGAAGAGGCATCTCCCGCAGATTTTGCCTGTTCCATGAATTTCTGTGCGGTATCCGTATCCGCTCCCAGAAGTTCGGCCTCCTTAATCCGTATGGCGACAATCTCCACCTCTTCAAACATATCTCTCGCCCTGTCGATTTCTCTGTTCAGTTTCAGGAGTATTTCGAATCCTTTTTCAAGAGCGGGCCACATCTCATTCCTCCCGAGTAGCGCCTCCATCTCCGCAATTTCGCCGGTCATGCCCCCTATGCTGATTCCATACTTTACGGCAATATCCATTCTTCCATCAATTTCCTTGCGCAATCTGGTATTGAGGCGGTCAAGTCTTTCAAGGGCGGTGGGCCCTTTATCACTCCTTTTTCTCATCTTAATTTCCGCAGACATGGTCTCATGCCGTATTTCCCATTACTCTGTTGGCTTCTGCAATGCACTCCTCGGCCAGTTTAAGGGCCATTCTGAAATCTCCGTCATTTCGCGCCGCTTTTGCCTGACTCAGAATGCTCTTGATGCCGGTTATGTCCTTATCCATATTATACGCCTCGGCAAGCCGACTCTGAGCGTTCTTAATCACCTCTTCCGAACGACCCAGATAGAATGACACGAGGTCCTGCCCGCATACGGGGCACATATCGGAATTGGCATCAATCTCAGCGCCGCAAACAGGACACGGCATTTTCTCCGTATCGGTGGCAGAAGGCGCCCCGGGAGTGCGACTCGCTGACTCTTCATGCTGCATCTGCAAATCCACGGCCGTATCACCCGCTGGAATCTCTGGTTCTCCCTCTGTCTCGGGAGGTGCCTGATATTCTTCCGGAGATTTTTCTTCAACAATCTGGAGTTCTTCTTTCTCAACTACTGGCTCCGTCGGCACAGGCTCGGGTTCCGAAACTGTCGGAGGGACCGCTGCCACTGATGGATTGAAGGCCAGTCCCGGCTCTTCTGGAAGATTCTCCGGCTCCCTTAAAGGAGCGGCACTCTGGCCTGCCCCTTCCATCGCCTCGTGCACCTCCACCTTTGCAATGAAGTCGGCCTGTGCCGCCACTCCGGCAGCATCCGTTTCATCTCTTTCTATTTCATCAGAGAGAAGGAGTTCCAGTTCCTTCTCAACCGCCATGATTGCCTCTTCCCTCTCAATCAGGCGTTTCTCAAGGTCCCTTATTCTGACCATCTCTTTTTCTATGTCCTGGGACCTCTTTACCACATCCTCTTCCTTTATAATGGCGTTTATTATGCTGTTCTTCATCTCCGATTCAAGAGAATTAAACCTGTCCACGATGGAATCAATCATCCCTTTAACCTTGCTTGAGAGGAGCCCGTCGAGATTCTCCGCCAGGACCTTCTCCCGTTCGATCAGGGCCACGTCCCTCTCTGACAGCTCCGCCATTTTTTGTCCCACGGCATTCTCTCTCTCTATCAATTCCTTCTCCCGCTCGATAAGAAAGGCCTGCTTCTTGGCCAGTTCTTCCTCCCGTATGTTCATGGTTTTCTCCGCCTCAAGAAAGACCTTCGACTTCATATCCACATCCCGCGCCTTTTGAGCGAGTTCCGTCTCTCGTCTCTCAATATCTTTCACTTTTTCTTCAATCTCCTGGAGATTCATGGTGGAAAATTTCTGACTCATCTCTTCTATCTCGGCCCGCTTCTTCTCAAGTTCCTCGGCTGCCAGATAGAGTTCCTTCTTTCCCTTCTCCAGTTCGCTTTCCTTCTCGGCGAGCTTCCTCGTTTTCGCCTCTATTTCCAGATTCCTGCTCTTCAGTTCATCCTCAAGAGATTTCTGCCGCTCTTCAAGCAGGAGCCGCTCCTGCTGCAGCGCTTCCCGTTCTCTCTTCAGATTGAGTCTTTCCATCTTCAGTCTTTCTGCCTGGGCCTTGATTCCGAGGCCAATCGTTTCTTCGGTCATCTGTTCACCCCTGTCATCGGGGGCGATATGCGTTATCATTATTTAATCTTGTTCCTTGCTTTCTCCTTGAAGAGGGAGATCCGGAGAAACCGCATGTGCCAGTATGACTTTTGGGTGGTCTGCAGGCCATATGGGCTAAAAAGGAGTTTTTCATAACAAACGAGGAGGGGGCTCTTATTTTTCAAAATCGTTTCAATAATGTAAAGAGAGGACAAATGATTTATATAATCAGTACATTAGGGGAGGATAGTAAGCCTATTGAGGTGAACCCATGACAGGGAGACAGGAAGCAAGATATAAAGTCATCAGTGTGTTAATGGTTGCAGGATTCGTATTTTCCTTCTTTGCGGGAATGACGCCTGTAAACGCGGCCCAGACGCCGGTAGAGAGCATCGCCGGCACAGGAGACCTCTATATAAACAATACTTTCACCATAAACGGATATGACCACTATATCGGTGCAAATGTAACCGTAGATGGTGGAACTCTGGAGATAATAAACGGTTCGCTGTCCTTTCTTCAAGATATAAACCACACATACTCGTTGAACATAATAAACGGCGGAAGGCTGATAATGAAGCATGGAAACATAACCGATTATCTGGACCAACTGCACACATATCCCTATCTCAGAATGAGCGTCACCGACTCGGAGGTGGTGATGTCCGAATCTTCAACCCTGCGCTTCCCCGGCTGGCTCAATGTCACAAATAGTTATTTCAATATGACTGGCTCCGAGATAACCTCAATTGATGATGCCATTATAAACACCTATGTCGGCGACACCACGAACACGGCGAAAGGGGACAACGCGAACGACTGCCCCATAATAAATTTCCGAGATAGTCATGTGTATCTTTATGACTCTAATATCTCCGATTTGTTCGAATACAAAAAGGGAGATGGCGGTTTCTACACCAATAACTTTAATCTAACGCTTTCTGGCAACACTGATTTCACCGCAATAAACGCCAACATTTCCATAGATTTATCTAACATAACAGACTCCTTTGCATCGCCCAACAATGCACATATAAAGAATTTCCTCCTCCTTGAAGATACCTCAAATGCCTACTTATATAATGTATCCATAGACGAGAGCGAAACCCCCAATAATGAGCTGTGGAAGAGGGACAGCGCATTTCATGTGTCAAATTCAAGTAGAGTGATTGGCGAAGTTTTGATTAACGCAAGCGGTGGGGAAACCACTGCCAACTTTGATAATAATCCTCTGACTGCATATACAATATACAAGAACGGAACAGCATGGCCCGAGAGCGGAAATGTTGCGGGAGAGGCCCTTATTAATGCCACAGGAGGAGAAACGACAGCCACATTCGCCAATGACGACCTGAGCGCATACAACATATACAAAAACGGAACAGCATGGCCCGAGAGCGGAAATGTTGCGGGAGAGGTCCTTATTAATGCTACAGGGGGAGAAACGACAGCCATATTCGCCAATGACGACCTGAGCGCATACAACATATACAAAAACGGAACAGTCTGGAACGAAACAGGAAATTATACAGTGGATATGTGGAATGGCACCATAACCTTTACCACTCCTCTCGGGGCTGGGGATAACATAACCGCAGATTACATATTTAATCATTACACGGTAGACATGTGGAATGGCACCATAACCTTCACATATCCCCTTTCCAGCGGAGACTACATAACCACGGATTACACATTCAATCACTATACGGTGGACATGCAGAACGGCATCATAACTTTCACATACCCCTTATCCACCGGCGATAATATCACTGCCGACTATTATTATATTAGGACGGACACGGGTACCATCCACCTCTTTAGGTGGGCAAACTATATTGTTCTGGACAACAACAACCTCCCGGTTCCCAGTGCCGGCCTCGCATCGGTGGAAATAACGAACGGCTCAGCTCCTGTTATTTACCCAAGTTCACACGGAAACCTCAGCATACCACCGGCTGAAGTCCTCACATATCTCGGAAAGAACGCTACAAACTATAATCTAACCGATAATAGAGGAGAAGTAACAATCCCTTATCTCACGGACATAATAGAGACAAATACCATAAACGGTGACTTTATCGGAAATTACAGGACATACGCCAATTATACAGACAGCACAACTCATACGGCAAATATATCGTTCTCCTTTGAACCCTATCCTTCCTTTAACGGAACAGTTGGTAAAAGCATTCAAATGAGCGATCTGACTCTTCCGGTTCCTGAATTATTTGTTTCCTCCCTCACCGCCACACCTGCGCAGCCATTCGAGGGCGACAATGTGACCCTTACGGCAACAATCAATAATACGGGAGGGAGCAATGCCGTTGATGTGAATGTTTCTTTCTATGACGGCGGGAACTACATAAACAGCACTATTATTCCGCTGGTTAGTGCGGGCGGTAGCGAGGTTACATCCATAAACTGGACTAAGAATATGACCACTGCCGGCCCTCATGTCATCAATGTTACCGTTGACCCCGTCAACTTAATTGTGGAAGAAAACGAGGCAAACAATACATATCTCCAGCAGGTAACCGTGGGGACAAGACTGCCAGATCTTTCCGTCTCTGCAGTAGATATGACCGCCACACCTGCAACCCCGTATGCGGGAAACGAATTCACTGTTTCCGCGGTAATCCACAATATAGGAGATGTTGATGCCAGCAATGTACTGATAGCGTTCTACAACGGAACGCCGGATTCCAACGGCGACCTCATTGAGGACCTGAACGCCGAACTACTGGGGACGGTTGTCATAAATGTAGCGGCCTCTTCCCAGACAACGGCCAATATTACTCTGTCGTTCGCTGTGGACGGCACATATGATATCTATGTCTGGGCAGACCCACAAAATAATACACAGGAGTACTCATACACTAACAATCTGGCATACAGCACCGTAACCATCCTCCCCAAACCAAATTTAGAGATAACCAACACCGACATATCATTCTCAGACCCCTATCCTGATACCGGCCAGATCATAACAATCACCGCAACACTTCACAACACCGGCGCCCTTGCGGTATCTGATAACTTCGATGTTTATTTCTTCCTTGACGACAACAGTTCCGACAATATTATCGGGATCTATTCCTATGATGTGGCGGCAAGCGGGAACATAGCGCCGGGAGGTAATGCACTGGCCACCATCACATGGACCGCAAATCCTTCTGGAGAGCACACAATAATCGTTAGCGTGAACTATAACAGAACGGTGGATGAGAGCAGTTATGCGGACAACGATGCACAGTCAGCTCTGACCGTAATGAGAACCGGCGATACCGACCTTATTGTGAACGACACTCACTACGGCCATCTGACCATAGACTTCGATTACAGCCTATCCGGATATGTTCTTGTGGAAGAACACGGTGTTCTAGAAATTGAGTCCTCAACCTTTACGGTTTCTCAGGAAAACTCCGATCAGTATTTTGTTGTACTCAAGGATAACGCCGTTATGTACCTGAACGATTCAACTTTGACCAGTAACTATCGGATTACCGTATATCTCTACGACAGCGCAAAACTTGTTATGAGCTCATCTTCCCTCGAGTCAAATGTTGCTATCGTACTACACGATTCATCCTCATTAGAACTGCAGGATTCCACGGTGTATAATAGTGTCTCCATGCCGGATGAGGATTCCGCCGTCATGCTTACAGCCGCCAACAGCACATTCAATCGGGCATTCGATAATGTGTACGGCAATACACTTCTTTCTCTCACCAATGTGTATGTGCCTTCCATCTCTCTTTCGGACACCTCTGTAGCCAGAATATATCGCTGGCTGAAGGTCTCTACGATTGACGGCACATCCCACCCCCTGAGCAATGTTACGGTGGACACTTACTTCCCACTGAACGAGACACATTGGAGGTCTGCGGTCTCCGACGAAAACGGAGAATGTCTTATTTCTCTTCTAACGGACACCCTCTACGGAGACGCTTCCAGAGAGATTGTAGGGGGATACATGGTAAACGGTTCGTATGTCTTCCAGAATACAACATATTTCTCTGGAGACTCCTATGTTACTACTAAGAACTACCCTATCATGGAGAATCTTGCGGAATATCAATACGATTCCGTGGTTATGACATTTGATTCCCTCAAACCAGACCTTGACCCCCCCGTATCGGTTTCCAATTCAAATCCGGTACTGGGAATAGACAGTGTTTACATAAACACAACTATCTGGAACAACGGGACCGCAGCGGCCTATGATGTGGATGTGAGATTCTATGATAACCTCATCTCCATAGGTGATGTTTATATCGACAAACTGGGAGTGGGCGAGTCTTATGGGTGTTCGATACTCTGGGCTGCCACTTACCCGGTGGGCATTCACAACATCAGCGTGATGGTGGATCCGAATAACAACATTCCCGAACTCAACGAAACAAACAACGGCGGCTGGACCACCGTGGATGTTATCGGCTGGCCGGACCTGACTCTGAGCGGCGGAGATATAAGTTTCATTACGCAGGGTGCCATGAGAGGAGGGGTTGTGACTGTAAGTGCCACCATACATAATCTAGGGGACAGTCCCTCCGAAACCACTCAGGTGGCCTTTTTCGACGGGAATCCCGAAGCGGGGGGCATACAGTTCGCCATTACGGATATTGGCCCGATAGGAATAGGCAGTACGGAAACGATAAATGTAGAATGGATCCCGGATTCTGCGGGCAATCACAACATATATGTGGTGGTGGATCCCAATCACAACCTTAACGAAACGAATGAAGATAACAATGTGGCCTATAACGACCAATATGTCTATGACTACCCGGACCTTGAAGTATATTCTATAACATTCGTTCCTATAAGTAACAACATATATGATGATTTGAATGCTGGAACCCCTGTGGATATCAGGGTGCAGATTAATAATGCAGGACAGTCGCCTGCGATTAATGTGCTTGTTGACCTGACAGATATCACAACAGGCCTAGATTTCAACGGAGAGTCCATAGCAGAACTCCGCCCCGGAACAGAGAACATGGTCACGGTAACCTTCCACTGGACTGCAACCTTGTCCAGTTCTGGAATTACACAAAATCACACATTCCGGGCGGTTGTTGATGGGCAAAATGACATTCCAGAAACAAACGAGCAGAACAACGAACTCGAGGCGAACCTTATTGTCAGGGATCCAAGACCAGACATCTCATTTGCGGGAGATGTGATTCTGAACTATACCGCCTCAAATCTCACGGGTGGAGACGAGGTAAATATCTCCTTTACACTGCTTAACACCGGCGTACTGGACAGTGCGGTGGATGTATTAATAAACGCATCCCTGAGCAATGGAACTCAGTATACCATAGGACGAATCTCCGACATTAATGTAACGGCGAATAATCAGACCGAAGTGTCTTATTCATGGACAGTGAACCTTTCCGCAGAGGCGTACAGCATAAGCGCGATAGCTGACCCGGACAATACCATAAACGAAACGAATGAGAATAACAATGAGGCGGATAATGCCACTCTTACCATAGTACCACCCGTACCCATATTCGGGACATATCCGAATAACCCGCATATACAGAACGGAGTGACCGAATATAATGCGGGGAACGCCGTTACGATAACCGGCACCATTATTAACAGCCTGAATCAGGCCCCGCTGGGCGGCATCACCGTTACGGCAGCGCTTCTTGATGCCAATGGTGTGGAAGTAACCGATGCGAGCGGAAATCCGGTAACGGCCAGCAGCATTACGGCCGATGACGGGACATACACCATCCTTCTCACCCTCCCGGCAACGCTTAAAACAGGTGATTACAGCATAAGTATCAGTGCGGCTGGCGTTTCAGATACCAGAACCGTAGGACAGGTTGCAGTCCAAGGGACAGCGGCAGGCCTTTCGTGGGTCTATATCCTTATGGCCATCGTATTACTCGCAGCTATCTTCATACCCATGTTATACTTCAAATTCTTCGGAAAACTGGGAGAAATGGTGGAGTGCGGTGCCTGCGGCGCTCTCATCCCCGCGGGCTCAACCAAGTGTCCCAAGTGTGGTGTTGAGTTCGAAACCGAAACGGCAAAGTGTTCCGTTTGCGGTGCGTGGGTACCCATAGATGCATCCATCTGCCCCGAATGCGGTGCGGTGTTTGCTCCCGTAACCGAAGAAGAGGAGTATCAGCAGAGAATGCACGAGGAGTACGAAGAGGAGGTTTTGAACCCGCTTAAGGAAAAGGCCAAGGCCGAGCTCGGAGACGAGTATGACGACGAAAAGTTTATGGAGTGGGCGGCTGTGCAGCCAGAATTCATATCCTTCGACGACTGGCTAACAAAGAGAGAAGAAGAAAGGGAAAAGATGGTGGAATGCCCCACATGCGGAACCCTCAATCCCGCTGATGCGATAGTATGTCAGGCATGCGGTTCCGAACTTCCAAAGAAAGAAGAGAAGGTCAAGAAGTTAAAAAAGAAGGTTAAGAAAGAAAAAGAGCCTCCCGAGGGAGAGACGCTACTTGAAGAAAAGGAAGAGGGAGGCATTGCTCTGGAACTTGATGATGTTCTCGGAATGGCACAGGAAAAGAAGGAAGAAAGGATGCCGGCGCCCCGGAAGGTCATGAAGCCCGCACCATCTATGGTTGAAAAACAGCAGCCCACCGGAGAGTCGAAGCCGCAGGACACCGGAACAGCACAGCCTCAGGTCCGTAAAGTGGTGAAGAAGCCGGTGCAGAAGCGCGTGGTGAAGCGCCCTATCCAGACCGACGAGAAGAAGGAATAAAACAAAACCATTTCCTTTCCATTTTTTTGGTCTTAACTGTTAAATACCACTTACGGATGATACTGCATGGACTACTATCAGGATATCATCTCACTCATCGCCAATGGCCGGATTACGAGCCGTGACGAACTTCAGAGGGCAAAAGTGAGACTGTGCTCCAAGTACAGCCTGAAAGCCCTGCCGACCAATGCGGACATACTAGCTCATGCAGACAAGTCCGTCTATGAAAGCGTACTCCCATTCCTGCAGTTGAAGCCCTCGAGAACAGCCAGCGGGGTTGCCGTGGTTGCGGTGATGACATCTCCCTCTCCGTGTCCTCACGGAAAGTGCATATACTGTCCAGGGGGTGTGGACAACGGTTCGGCCCAGTCTTACACAGGCAGAGAACCAGCCGCATTGAGAGCCGCCCAGCACAATTTCGACCCGTACAGTCAGGCCACGGCAAGACTTGAACAGTTGAGAACAATAGGCCACCCCACGGATAAGGTTGACCTGATAGTCATGGGAGGAACATTCACGGCAAGAGACCGACAGTATCAGGAGGACTTTGTGAAAGGATGCTTCGACGGGATGAACGGAACGGTATCCGAAACGCTGGAGGCGGCCCAGAAACTTAACGAAACAGCGGAGAGCAGATGCATCGGCCTGACAGTGGAAACAAGGCCCGATTACTTCTATCGGGAGCAGATAGAGTTCTCCATGCACCTCGGCGCAACCCGCGTGGAATTAGGGGTCCAGATTCTCGATGATAACATACTTGCCGGAGTTAAACGGGGGCACGGCGTGGAGGAGGTTGCAAGGTCTACCGCTCTGTCAAGAGAGGCGGGGCTCAAGATAGTATATCACTTCATGCCCGGACTCCCCGGTGCAACGCCAGAACGGGATTACGAGAGTTTCAGGCTCGCCTTCTCCGACGAGAGATTTATGCCGGACATGCTGAAGATTTACCCCACGCTTGTAATCAAAGGGACGGAACTCTACCAGATGTGGAAGAGAGGGGAATACGAGCCCTATTCCCTTGAAGAGACCGTGAAACTTCTGGCCGAAGTGAAGTCGGAGATAATACCGCCGTGGGTGAGGATTCAGAGGATACAGAGGGACATTCCGGCCCCACTGATAGAGGACGGTGTTAAAAAGAGCCATCTGAGAAATCTTGTTCAGGAGAGGCTGAAAGAGGAGGGAAAAAGGTGCAGCTGCATACGGTGCCGAGAGATTGGCAGGGGGGATGCGGTTGCCGGCAGGATAACCCCGGATAACTCCGACCTTATAATACACGAGTACAGGGCCTCCGGCGGAGAGGAGAAGTTCATATCCTACGAGTACGAGGGAAAGATCGTGGGTTTTGTGAGGGTCAGGCTGGACGAGAGGGCCACCATCAGGGAGTTGAAGGTGTTCGGGAGTCTTGTCCCCATATCTGAGCACCGAGAGGGTGGTATGCAGCACAGGGGCTTCGGCGAAAGGCTTCTGGAGATTGCCGAAAGGATGTGCGCAGACAGTGGGTACGAGAGAATAAGGGTGACGAGCGGAGTCGGTGTGAGAGAATACTATCAAAAGAACGGATATCGGGCGGAAAGGCCGTACATGGTAAAGGAACTGGAGGGATGAAATGCAGCGATTCGTTCTGGATACCAGTGCGCTCTACGAGAGAAAACCGCTTCCCGAAGGAGAGGAAACGGTCCTTTTTACCACTCCCGAATGTGCAGCAGAGATGAAAAAGAAGGATATTCCCAATATCGAATTCCTGATAGAGACCAGAATAATGGTAATATCTCCGTCGGATACGGCGGTCGGGATGGTGGAATCCAAAGCGAAGGAACTGGGAGAGGCAGAGCGTCTTTCATCGGAGGACAAAAGCGCCATCGCTCTGGCCCTCGATAAAAAAGCTGTACTCCTTACGGATGACTACTCCATACAGAACATCTGCGCCTCGCTTGGCATCGAATTCTCCTCCACATGGACCAGCGGCATAAAGGAGGTCTGGCAGTGGAAATACAGGTGCGCAGGATGTGGAAGGTACTACGATATAAATACTGGCGTCTGTCGGATATGCGGTAGCCAGATAAGGGCTGTAAAGGCCCCGAAGAAGGACAAAAATTACGCAAAGAAGAGATAACAGCAAGTTATATATGCCTCTCAAGGGTTATACCCTCCATGGACGATATGATTGAGGTTCTTTATAATGCGGCTCTCGAGGTAGAAAAAGCGCTCGGAAACTTGAAAGAACCATTCGGAATGAAGGTGGCCGACGGGGCCGATGGGACTCCCACCGCAATTGTAGACAAGGTAGCCGAAGATGCCATAATAAGAGTGATGGAAGAGAACCTTCTCTCCTACAAAATGCTCAGCGAAGAAGGGGGTTTTATCCGGATCGGCAAGGAGGAAACGGACAAATGGCTCATTGTGGACCCGATAGACGGCTCTTTCAATGCAATACACGGCTTTCCCTACTTCTCCGTCTCTCTGGCAATCGCCGAAAATGATTTGCAGGGCGTAACCCATGCGCTCGTCCGAAATTTGGTGAACGGAGAGGTATATTACGCAGTGAAGGGAAAGGGAGCATACTTCATCCCCAGCGGAGGAACATGCGATAGTGAGATGCCCACAGGAGTGAAAAAGTTTGATCCTCCCATGTCCCTCTTCTTTGCCTATCTCGGTAATCACGCATCCCGGCGAAGTTTCGATATTGCCAGAATACCCCGGAGAATCCGCTCTTTCGGCTCTGCCTCCCTTGAGATGTGCGAGGTTGCAGTGGGGAGAGCGGATGCCTATCTGCTCGAGTGCGACCCTCCCACATCGCGGATACGGGTTGTTGATATTGCGGCGAGCCAGTTGATTCTAAAAGAGGCGGGGGGGGAGGTTTTTGATATGGAGACCCTGGAGCCTCTCAATCTTCCGCTGAACCTCGATGTGAGGAAGAATGTCATGGCCGTGGGAGATAGAAAAGTTATGGAATGGGTGCGTGACAGAGTGCTGGAGGCGAAAGAATGAGATATAAGTACGGCATAGTGGCAAATCCGAAAATAACGGGGACAGTGGATATCTCAAGGCGAATAATCGATTTTTTCGGAGGAGATATACTGGTGGAGAGCGACCTGCTCAATGCCATAAATAAGACTGACATTCCCGTATCTGCCGCATCGGCACCGCTGAAGGAGATGGAGGCAGACATAATAATCACGGTAGGTGGAGACGGAACCATACTCAAGACCATACAGAATGTTAGAGGGAAAATCCTGGGAATAAACACGGGAAGCCTCGGGTTCATTGCGGAGGTGCAGCCAGACCAGATAGATAACGCCCTTCAAAGGCTTGAAAACGGGGAATACATCACGGAAAAAAGAATGCGTCTCAGAACGGAATTGAACGGAGAGAGATTGCCTGATTCAATCAATGAGGCCGTGGCCCACACGGACAGAGTGGCCAAGATAAGGCGCTTTGCCATTGAAATAGATGGCGTATTCGTGGAAGAACTGAGGGCAGACGGAATCATTGTTTCCACCCCTACCGGCTCCACATGCTATTCCATGAGCGCAGGAGGGCCTATTGTTGACCCGAGAGTCCCGGCGTTCGTTCTCGTCTCCATTGCGGCTTTCAGCCGGCACATACGCAGACCCCTTGTCGTCCCCTCCCTCAGCAGGATAAAGATAACATTTCCTCATCACAAATCCATTCTTCTGGTGCTTGACGGTCAGGAAGAGTTTCATTTGAAAGGTGACGAGGTACTGGAGTTTACCCAGGCCGAGCGGCCTGCCGAATTCATCCGGATGTACAATGACTTTTACGCCAACCTGAGAAAGAAGATACAGGGCTAGGTGATTACTTGTCTCAGGAGTCAGTAATAAAAGGGATACGCAGGGAAACCATGCAGATGATAATGGCCGCATCCAGAGACACATATCCGAACGAGTTTGCAGCAGCCCTTCGTGTTAACAGAAGGCATATCATAACCGAACTCATCATGATTCCGGGAACCATATCCGGGAACAGAAAGGCCCTGATGAGCCTCTACAACCTGCCTATTGACTTCAGTATCATCGGTTCCGTCCATTCGCATCCCTCCGGGAACTATCACCCTTCCGAGGCTGACCTCAAATTCTTTTCGGGATTTGGTATGATACATATCATAGTAGGCTACCCTTACGACCTTGAAAAAGGGACATGGGCCGCATATAACAGAAGCGGAGAACGAATAGAACTGCGAGTCCTGGAATGAGATATTATTCTTCCCATCCGTTCACATTATCTTTGCTCCCGAGGATATATGACCGGATGCCCTCGCTGCCGGCCCGATAAAGGATCCGCTGCCAATAACCGTTCCCACATCTATGACACTGTTAACGCCCGTTTTGACACCATCTCCCATGATAACACCAAGTTTTCTTCTGCCGGTATCTATCATCTCTCCATTAATAATTACCGATATGTGAGAATCGTCAAGCCTGAGATTGGCGACCTTCGTGCCGGAGCCCAGATTACAGTTTTCTCCTATTACGCTGTCCCCCACATAGTTATGGTGCGGTATCTTGCTACCGTTCATCACTATGGTATTCTTCACCTCGGAAGAGCCGCCTATTTTGCAGCCGTTCCCGAGAGATGTTGTCCCTCTGATGTACGAGTTCGGCCCTATATCGCAGTTCTCCCCTATGACCACATCGCCCTCAATGTATGTGCCGCTCTTAATCGTACTTCCTTTCCCCACCCGGAGTCTCCCCCTTACGGACACATTATCCTCGATAACTCCTTCGCTTGTCCAGAAATCACCTCCGGATTCGTTAGAGAGGCGGTCTATGACCATTTTATTTGCCTCCAGAAGATCCCATGGATAACCTATGTCCATCCAGCCCTCCTTTATTTCATACATATGGAAGTCCTCTTTCTGTCCGTCGTGTCCGTCTATGAGGAGCCGTATGGAGTCCGTAACTTCAATCTCTCCCCGCTCTGAGAGAGCGGTTTTTGATATCGCATCAAAAATAGATGGAGGGAATACATAGATTCCCGCATTGATCAGGTTGGAGGGCGGAGCTTCAGGTTTTTCAATAATCCCGGAAATCAGTGCCTCCTTCTTTCCTTTATCTACCAGTTGCAGGACGCCGTATCTCTCCGGATGTTCGCTTCTCACCGCTGACACTGTACTCATACCTTTTTCCGCCCTCTTTGCCATCTCTGCAATAGTCTTTCTTCCCACCACCACATCTCCGTTCAGTGCTATGAAGTGCCCTTTCATCTGTCTCTTTGCCAGATAAACTGCCCCTCCAGTCCCGTTTCTTCTGTCCTGAGTGATGTATCTTATCCTGACACCGAATTTTGCGCCTCTCCCGAAGTACTTTCTTATATTCTCTCCCTTCCAGCCCGTGAGAATTACCACTTCCTCCACACCAGCACCCGCCAGTGCCTCAATCGTGTGCTGCAGAAGAGGCCTTCCTGCCACATGGAGCATGGGTTTAGGCCTTTTTTCCGTCAGGGGGCGCATCCTATTTCCCTCTCCTGCCGCCAGTATGAATGCCTTTACCATTACAATCCCCTCCTTACGATATCTTCCACAGCAGCAAACAGCTCATCCGCTTTCTCCTCGGTTCTAGCCTCGGATGCAATCCTTATAACAGGCTCCGTTCCGGAGAGACGCACCTGCATCCAGCCATCCTTGAATTCTATACGATAGCCGTCAACAGAGTTCACGAGCGCATCCCTTATCTTTGATACCTCCTTCTTCAGGTGGGCCACTATGCTCTCTCTCCTCTCCGGTTCAAATCGGAAGTTTTTGCGGCGTATCGGGTATGACGGAACGGAATCCAGCATCTCTGACAATGGCTTTTTCTCCACCATTCTGGCCAGTTTGGCCGCTGCAAACACGCCGTCCGGGCAGTAACTCTCCTCCGCAAATATCCAGACGCCGGTGGGTTCGCCGCCAAAATCGTATCCCAGTCTTCTCATTTCCTCCGCCACATAGACATCCCCCACTCTCACCCTCTTTACCGGAATATCAAGGCTGTCCTCAAGTACCATTGATGCACTGACCGTAGTAACGGCACCTTTCTTTGCGGATTCCATGGCGAACAGTGTCAGGAGGGCGTCACCTCCCGCGTATCTCCCCTTGTCGTCAACCGCAACCATCCTGTCACCGTCCCCGTCGTGGGCAATACCGAGATCCGCACCCAGAGTTGAAACGGCACTGATAAGAGAGCCGAGATTCTTTTGGAGAGGCTCCGGATTCCTTCCTGGGAAAAACCCGTCCGGCTGAGAATTCAGAGTGGTAACCCTTGCTCCCATCTCTCTCAAAAGGTACGGAGTCGTGAGGGATGCTGCGCCGCAGCCGGTATCAACCACTATGTGCATCTCTCTTTGTAGTCTGCCGACTCTTGATATTATGTGTTCTATATGCCTGTGCACCGCATTATCATCCCTATTCAAATGACCGATTTCATCCCACTCCGCTCTGTGAAAACTCCCGCTGAAAATGAGTTCCTCCACATCCAGCATCTGCCTCGTATCGAAGGCCATGCCATCGGGATTCCAGAGCTTTATGCCGTTGTACTGTGCCGGATTGTGCGATGCGGTCACCATAATTCCCGCCTCATAATCGGCGGCGGTGTGGGCCAGCGTTGGTGTGGAAACCATACCTATATCCGTAACATCCGCGCCTGCCGAGAGGAGGCCTGCAATCAGGGCCTTTGTCACCATAATTCTGCTCACCCTCGTGTCATGCCCAATAACCACTCTCTTGTATCCTGTGCCGACAGCACTCCCTATCTTTATGGCCAGTTCCGGAGTGAACTCCCTATTGACAATCCCTCTTATTCCGGAAGAGCCGAACAACCTCAATTTCTTCTCCGTTGCATCCGTCATACTATCCCTCTTTGCATTTAAATCCGGAAGTACCAGCTTCTTGACCACCTCCAGAAGCGGCTCAGCGTCATGTATCAGATGTGTCTGGCATCCCGCTCTCTTTCCAGCTTCCATGTCGGTTTCGCTGTCCCCAAGCATCCATGAACCGCTCAAATCTATGTTGAGCTCTCTTGCCGCCTTTAAGAACATGCCTTCCTTCGGTTTCCTGCAGTCGCTCTCCTGAAAGGGTGCGTGCGGGCAGTAGTATATCGCATCCACCCACGCTCCTTTTTCCGCAAGCAGTTCCTTCATGTACTCGTGTATGTCATTCAACTGCTCTTCAGTTATTATCCCCCTCCCCACACAGGACTGGTTCGTTACCACCACAACCGGGATGCCCGCATCGTTCAGTTTTCTGATGGCTTCCGCCGCTCCCGGAATGAGAACAAACTCCTCTCGCGATTTCACATAGTCCTTACGATTTCGGTTTATAACTCCGTCCCTATCAAGAAATACGACCTTCATTCTCACACCTTTTTCATATCCCTTTCGCGTATGGCCGAGGTGAGCATGTGCTCCAGAAGCATATGAACATCCTCTGCCTTCTGCATGTAATGAATATCGGCCAGAATGCAGACATCCACCATATTTTTCAGGTTCCCACCGTCATAACCCACAAACCCGATGGTTTTCGCCCCGTTCTTCGAGGCATAATCTACGGCTTTGAGGACATTTTTCGAGTTTCCGCTCCCGCTTATACCTATGACGATATCGCCGGGCCTCAGCAGGTTTTTTAACTGCTCCGCAAATATATCGCTGTAATCGGAGTCGTTGGACCATGCGGTTATGAGAGGAATGTTGTCCGTGAGTGCAATTGCTCTGAATCGCTTTTCTCCGTCCACAATGGTTCCCTTCGCAAGGTCGCTAACAAAGTGAGAGGATGTGGCCGCACTTCCGCCGTTGCCCATTATGAAGACGGTTCTATCCTCATCTCTTGCCTTTCGAATCATCTCTATCGCCTCCAGCAGGGAATTCATCTGCTCCGTTCTAAGGCGGTCCAGAACATCCATTACGCTGTCTATGTATCCGTTTATGAAATCTTTCTCGAAATCGCTCATATCATCACCTATCCGCTTATTATATGGGTTCCGCCCATGTCAAATCTGAAGAATATGCGCTGTAGCCCCATCTCCTTCAGTTTATTCTGCACATCCTTCTGGTACTTCTTCTCACAATAGAGCATCAGATATCCACCACCGCCGGCACCGGTCAGCTTTCCGCCCAGGGCCCCTCTCTCTCTGGCCGCACTGTAAGCACTATCGATTCTCTCGTTGGATATACCGTGAGCCAGCCTCTTCTTGTTCTCCCAGCTCTCATGCAGGAGTTTCCCGAAGCGCTTCAGGTCCCCTTCTTCAAGGGCCTCTTTCACATCGAATGCAATTCTCTTGATGTTGTGGAGCGAGTCGATAACCACGCCTTCGTCGTCTTTGCATGAATTGTCCTGTGATTTCAGTATCTTCGAGGACTGCCTTGTCCGACCGGTAAAGAAGAGCATGATATCCTCCTCCAGCCTCAGCTTTGCCTCGTCATTTATCCGTAGAGGTTCCACGGTAACCCCGTCCTTCTCAAACTTTATGAAATTAAGGCCGCCGATGGCTGCCGCATACTCATCCTGTTTTCCGATGGGCATGCCCAGCCTGTCATGCTCGATATGATAGGCCAATTCCGCGATCTCCTGCTTTCCCATATTCAGATGCTCCAGATGATTTATCACATTGATTATGTTCACGGTAACCGCACCGGAGGAGCCGAGACCTGTCCCGGGCGGTATCTCCGAGGCCATAAACATATTCATTCCTCTTTCCACCCCGAAGTGCTTGATCACGGCCACCGGAATGTCTAGACCCTCTCCGAACTTCAGGTCGTAGAAATCCCTGACGCTGAGGTTTATCTGGAGGTCCGAGGAAATCAGCTGTATTCTCTCGTCCTCTCTCAGTTCCAGCACGGTATAAAAATATTTGTTTATGGCGGCACTGACCACCACTCCTCCATACTTCTCGTAGTATGAAGCGAGATCGGTTCCTCCGCCTCCGAAACTTATCCTTACGGGGGCTCTACTGATTATTGTCATTTAGCATCTCTCCTATTTTTTTCAGCCTCTCCGGCGTTCCGATGTCATAGAACATCAGGTTCGTCAGATATGCGGCCAGTTCGTTGTCCCCTATGAGGCGGGGGAATATATACTCTTCGAATGAAAACTTCTCTTTGTCAAGCAGAGATAGAATCTCTCTGTGAAAGAGACTTACCCCTGCCTCTACACCGTTCATACCCTCATGCACCTCTTTTTTGCAGTAATCTCTGACAAGAACGATATTCCCGTCTCTCTCTGTTCTTACATTGAACGGAACATCGGCCCTATTTCCCGTGTAAACCGTTATCATTCCTCTCCTTCCGCTTCTCAGAAAGGCCTCATATATCTCGTTTATGGGATAGGGCGTATAATCATCGCCATACATCAGGATGAAATCGCCCTTTATCTTTGGTATTGCAAGCCTGACAGCACCACCAGTCCCCATTGGTTCGCTTTCTATGGAGTAGTCTATGTTCATACCGAGCCAATCCCCCGACCCGAAGTATTCCTCTATCTGGTGAGAGAGGTGGCCGACCAGAAGCAGAACATCGGTAATGCCGTTCTCCCTGAGATGACAGAGGAGGTGGTGTAGAAACGGCCTTCCGTTAACGGGAACCATGGATTTCGGCATCCTGTTCTTCGTGACCGCACGCAGCCGCGTGCCCAGACCTCCTGCCAGAATGACCGCCTGCGGCATTTTCCCCTTCACTGTATCACCCGTAAACATACTGATTATCAAGAAGCCATCTTACCGTTCTTCTGATTCCTTCCTCTATGGAAACCTGCGGCCTCCAGCCAAGTTCCTTCATCTTTTCTATTGAAAGAAAAACCATTGGGGCGTCCCCGACCCATCCTCGGTCCCCTCCCGTAAACCTGTAACTGACATTTTTAAGACCCATCTCATCGGTTATTATGTCGGCCACATTCTTTACAGTGGTGTATTCCTCCGTTCCGAGATTGAATATGTTGACCTTATCATTTGCGTGCTCGTAGGCATACATTATGCCGCTTACGCAGTCATCCACATGAAGGAAGGATTTTTTCTGGGTTCCGTCTCCGAGTATTTCCAGCTCTTTCGGGTTATCCAGCAGTTTTCTCACAAAATCGAAGGTTACGCCGTGCGGGTGTCTCTCACCCACTATGGAAACATATCTGAATATCCATG
The DNA here is from genome assembly GCA_024281315.1 of archaeon. Lineage (GTDB taxonomy): Archaea > Thermoplasmatota > Thermoplasmata > JAJSAE01 > JAJSAE01 > JAJSAE01. The sequence goes on from JAJSAE010000059.1 coordinate 25,955, forward strand.
ATTTTATGCCATATCCCTCGGAAAACGCCTCTATGAACGCCTCTCCCGCAAGTTTGGATGCACCATAGAACGAGTTCTGAATCGGGAAATAATCCTCAGGCGTCGGTATGACACCCGCCTCGCCATATATGGCGGATGAGGATGAGAAAATAACCTCCTTTATATCGTTCACTCGTGCCGCTTCCATGACATTGTAGGTGGTTAGCAAGTTCCGGTCAAGGTCCCTGTATGTATCCTCCAGCCCCCTTCTTATGTCGGCATTGGCTGCCAGATGAAACACCACATCCCTTCCCTCGAATATCTCCCGTATGCCGCGAAAGTTATGCAGGTCCATTCTCACGAATGTGAAGTTCCTGTCGTCCAGATGATGTCGGATAAACTCCGCATGGCCGGTGAGCATGTTGTCTATCACCGTTACCTCGTGGCCGCGCTCCATCAGATAGTCCACCAGGTGACTTCCGATAAAGCCGGCTCCTCCTGTTACTACGGCCCTCATTGTATCGCCTCTGTTATGTAATATATAAGGGGAATTCCTGCTTGGTATTAAAGATTACTGATTACCGGGAGCTCAACTCAGACTTTCTCAGTTTCTCTTTCTGCTCCTTGCTGGCTTTTCCCGTGAATTTGCAGAAGAGATAGCCGAAAAATGCGATTCCGAGCCGGATAATCTTCCATATGGATTCCTCCTCACTAACCTTCAGCATCTCTATGGGCTCATAGGTGTTCCAGAGTTTTCCGTGCCTAATTGTAAGCTCCTTTCTGCCGTAGCCGTACCAGAATGCCTGCTTCACAAATGCGGTTATCGTCTCTCTTACTCTGTGATAAACAACAGCTTTCTCGCAGTAGACCAGTTTGTAGCCAGCATCAACCGCCCGAAAGTTCAGGTCCACCTCCTCGGCTTCCTTGAACCACGAATCAAAACCACCGATGGCCTCGAACACCTCTTTTTTATAGGCGAGGTTTACACTTGGGTATGTCACATCGGTTCCTTTGTGGAGCATCCCGACCCGCTTCAGCTTCGTAAAACCAGAGTAACCGAGCCTTATCTCTCTGCCGGCCACTACATCCGCGTTTTTCTTTTCAAAACAGTTGAGCATTTCCTCGGCCCAGAATGCGTTTACTATTACATCGGCATCCACAAATGCCACTACATCCCCTGTCGCCACTTTTACTCCGTAGTTTCTGCTCTCTCCTCTGGTGCCGTCCCAGTTATATAGTTTTATGAAGGGGTATCGCTCGGAGTGTTTTTTTACAATCTCGGGAGTGCGGTCAATGCTGCTGGAATCCACCACAATTATCTCGTCAGGCCGGCGTGACTGAAAGATAAGACTATCCAGTGCGTCTTTGATATATACTTCAGCATCTCTTGTTATGATGACCACGCTGAACCGCATGTATGAAGGTAAAGAAAGGGTATATAATAGTTTTGCCCACAATTGCTCTGTTGCATAAATACTTTTATAAAGCCATGGTGCATATTCATAGTTGTCAAATCACAAAAACCATGGAAGGGATGCACCATGGCCGAGATGGATATAGAGAAGAA
>JAJSAE010000060.1 GCA_024281315.1 archaeon
ATTATACTCAGACCAATTTCTTATATACTTCTTCTGTATCTCCATTTCGGCCATGGTGCATCCCTTCCATGGTTGGATAAGGAAGAATATGCACCATGGCTTTATAAAAGTATTTATGCAACAGAGCACCTTTTCCGATTACCCCACCTTTTCCCAGCGTTCCAGCGAAAGAACGGACGACAGCGTGCTTCCCCGTTTTATCTCCTCTCTCAGCCTGTTCTCTCTCTCCATGACATCAAGGGCCCTGTTCGCAATCTCCACGGCCATCTCCTGCGGAACCACCACGACTCCGCTTTCGTCTCCGATTATCCAGTCCCCGGATCGAACCGGAACTCCGCCGCACGATATCTCCACGCCTATACCTCCAAAGCCCTTCGGCTCTCCCGCATTCGGAACAGCATGCCGTGAAAACAGAGGGAAATCAAGGTCAAGTATGGAATCTATATCTCTGGCAGCACCATCGATGACAACACCCTCCACGCCCCGGGTTTTGCAGGAGTTGGATGCCAGTTCTCCCCATACGGCTATGTCCCCGCCACCCACATCTATGACTATCACATCTCCCGGCCCCGCTTTATCAATGGCCTCAACAGGTTTGGCCCAGTCCCCATTTGCTGTAAGGACCGTGAGAGAGCGCCCCACCATCTTTATTCCGTGATTGATTCTGGGGACTATTCCGTGCATTATCCCCTTGCGGTGCATCGCATCCGATATGTTCGGAGTGGAGACCTTCATGAACGCCTCTCTTATATTCTCTTTCCCGTATTTTCTGAAGAGTTCCGTTGGGACCTCCGCCCCATCCATTGCCTCCTTTACCCGCCTTGCGGCAGCCTCCACATCCTCTGCCTTGATAATGGCCCCGCCCACTATCACTATTGCGGCCCCTGCTTCCATAACCTTGGGTGCCGTTTCCGAGTTGATGCCCCCCGCAGCCGCCACCGGAATCGATACCGCATCGGCAACCTCTTTTATCAGCTTTTCAGGGGTGAGGCCGTGCATCTGCTGGTCTATACCCACATGCAGGCATATGTAATCCACACCGAGATCCTCCATCTGCTTCGCCCGTTCCGCTCTGTTTTCCACACCGATAAGGTCGGCCATAATCTTCGTTCCGTACTTCCTTCCGACTTCTATTGCCTCCATCACCGTTTCATCGTCGGACAGGGCCATGACCGAAACGACATCGGCACCCGCCCTCGCAGCAATATCCGTCTCGAAGCCGCCCACATCCATGGTCTTCATGTCAGCCACTATTACACGGCCGGGGAACTCCTTCTTCAATCTTCTTATTATGTCCGAGCCCTCGCTTTTTATAAGGGGGGTTCCGGCTTCAATCCAGTCGGCCCCGCCTTTTGCGGCTTCTCTTGCAATCTTTATGGCTCTTTCTCCGTTCATCAGGTCAAGGGCAACCTGCAGTACCGGTTTCATGTAGAAGAGAAGGGGGCGGTGGGATAAATAGGTTGTGATTCGTTCAAAAAGGAAAAACGGGCCTAATAAAGCAAAAACTTTTTAAACAACCTGCTTATTGGGTGAAATCCCGATGTAGGAGAGCGTCGTTGCGCTCGCCCCATGCTCACTACTAGGAGGTAATCATTTGCCTGATGAAAAAATAACAGCGGCCGTCAAAGAGGCCATAAAATCCGCAAAGCCAAGAAAATTCACGGAAACCGTGGAAATGGCCATTAATCTGAAAGAGATTGACATGTCTATTCCTAAGAACAGAATCAAGGAGGACATCATTCTGCCCCACGGAAGAGGGAAGCCCGTGAAGGTCGCCCTTGTCTGCGGCAAGGAGATGGCCGAGAAGGCAAAGGGGGCTGCGGATCTGATTGTTCTGCCAGAGGAGCTGGAGACCTACGCAGAGGACAAGAAAAAGACCAAGCAACTGGCCAATTCCTACGACTTCTTTATTGCGGAAGCGCCGCTCATGCCCACCATAGGTAAGGTTCTGGGTAAGGCGCTGGGTCCCAGAGGGAAGATGCCTAAGCCTCTGCCGCCTGGAAGTGACCCGAAGGGAATAATAGAAAACCTGAGAAAGACCGTTTCCCTGAATTCCAAGGATAAACTGGTGATTCATGCTCCGGTGGGCCGGACGGACATGCCGCCGGAGAACATCACGGAGAACGTCGAAGCCATACTCAAGAGGCTTCAGAGCAGACTGGAGCGCGGAAGTTATAACATAAAATCAGCCTATGTGAAGACCACCATGGGTCCTTCCGTGAGGATTGTGTGAGGTGATCTGAATGGCACATGTAGCAGAATGGAAGAAGGAAACGGTTCACAGGCTCAGTGAGGTTCTTGGCTCCCACGAAACCTTCGGAATAGTCGATATTCACGGCATCAGCGCACCGCTCATTCAGAAGATGAGAAGGGAGCTGAGAGAGAACAGCAACTTCGTCATGGCAAAGAACAAACTCATATTCATATCTCTTCAGGAGGCCCTTGAGAAGAAGGGAGAAAAAATCGATCCCGAGATGTTTGCAGAACTTATGAAGGGGAAGCAGACAGCCCTTATAGGGACAGACATGAACGCATTTAAACTCTATGCACTTATGAAAGCAACCCTCACCAATGCCCCTGCAAAGGCGGGAGATATCGCACCCGATGATATCGTGGTGAAAAAAGGCGAGACCTCGTTCAAGCCAGGACCCATTGTGGGAGAGTTTCAGAAGGCGGGGATTCCAGCGGCCATCGAGAGCGGGAAGGTGGTCATCAAGAAGACAAAAACTCTCGTGAAGAAAGGAGAGCCCATATCGGGCGATGTGGCCCTGATGCTCACAAAACTGGAGATATATCCAATGACCGTTGGCCTTAATCTCATAGCGGCCTACGAGGACGGAATACTCTACGAGCCCGATGTTCTGGACATAGATCAGGATAGGTTCATGCAGGACCTGCGGGGTGCGATTTCATCAGCGTTCAATCTCTCGGTCTTTGCGGCATATCCGACAAAGCTCAATATCAAGGCGCTTCTGGCGTCGGCACATACAAAGGCACTCAACCTTGCGGTTAATGCGGAGATATTCACACCCGAAACACTGAAGATACTGATAGCAAAGGCGAACATGCAACTGCTCTCCGTGGCCTCTCAACTCTCTGATGAAGCACTGGACGAGGAATTGAAAGAGAGGCTTACCTCTGCACCGGCGGCACCCGCCCCAGCACCAGATAACAGCAAAAATAAGGAAGAGGAGCCGGAGGAAGAGGAAGAAGAGGTCAGCGAAGATGAAGCAGCGGCAGGGCTGGGAGCCCTGTTTGGATAGAAAATAAGGATGAAAGAAAACAATAAGGAGGTCTGAAAATGGAATATGTATACAGCGCACTGGTACTCCACGCAGCAGGAAAGGAAATAACGGAAGACGCCGTTTCGGCAGTACTGAAGGCAGCGGGCATTGAGCCGGACACCAGCAGGATAAAGGCGCTCACCGCATCCCTTGAAGGGGTGGATATCGATGAGGCCATTGCTACGGCAGTAGCGGCACCTGTGGCAGCAGCACCGGCAGCGGGAGATGCTCCGGCTGCAGACGGCGGAAGCTCTAAAGAAGAAGAAAAAGAGGAAGAAGAGGAAGAAGTTTCCGAGGAAGAGGCAGCTGCTGGACTTGGCGCACTGTTCGGCTGAATCTGCCGGAAGGATGCTCCGGCATCGCTCCCCCTCAGATTTCCTGTTGAAAACCCATTCCCATACATTCAATGGGATACATTACGGAAAGTCTTTAATAGGCCTTTGCGGATGCAACCCATGAAAATGCCGCAGTAACTCAGTTGGGAGAGTGCAAGACTGAAGATCTTGAAGTCGCCGGTTCAAGTCCGGCCTGCGGCACCAGTAATTTTTATGCCCGGTTCTTACAGCGCTCCACGGCCCTATCTACAATCTCTCCCGCCACGCCGGTGTAGTTCCTGTAGTCCATTGCCTTATCTATATCCTCTGCGGAGAGGTACTTCCTCACCTCATCGCTCACCATTAAAACATCCCTCAGGTGTGCCCCTTTTTCCACCGCTTCCATGGAGAGCTGCCGTATGAGTTCATGTGCCTCCTGCCTCCCCATCCCTGCGCCGGTGAGCGCGAGCATGACGGATTCGGCCATAATCATTCCTCTGGTGGCTTCAAGGTTCCTTATCATGTTCTCCTCGTGAACGCTCAGGTTCGAAAATACCTTAACGGCCTTCCGTATGATGTCGTCGGTGAGGATTATGGTGTACGGGATGACGAACCTCTCGGCAGATGAGTTGGTGAGGTCCCTCTCGTGCCAGAGAACATTGTCCTCGTAGGCTGGAATTATGAAGGAGCGGATTATTCTGGCCAGACCGCAGATGTTCTCCGCTGTTATTGGATTTCTCTTATGGGCCATGGTGGAGCTACCCACCTGCTTCTTCGAGTCGAAGGCCTCGGATACCTCGGCGATTTCCGGTCTCTGAAGGTTTCGGACCTCTGTGGCGAACTTCTCAAGGCTGGTTGCGATGTTGACAAGTATGGATACCATCTCCGCATACCTGTCCCTTCCCACAAGCTGGGTGGCCGCAGTTTCGCTTTCGATTCCGAGTTCCTGCATGACCAGTTCCTGAATCTTTAAGGCATCCTTTCCATAGGACGCACCCGTGCCGACCGCACCCATCATCTTTCCAACTGCGATTCTCGGAAGGGCTGCTTCCAGCCGGATAATGTGCCTGTATATCTCCTCGGCAAAGACGGCCATCTTCAGCCCGAAGGTTACTGGCACCGCATACTGACCGTGGGTCCTGCCGAGCATTATTGTGTTTCTGTATCTCTCCGCAAGGGTGCACAGGGTTTTATGCAGTTCCTTCAGGCCGTCCAGCACGATTTCGAGGCCCTCCTTTATCTGAAGGGCGTTGGCCGTGTCTATTATGTCGTTGGATGTTGCGCCCATGTGTATGTATCTGCCGGCGGAGCCGCACTGCTCCGTGAGCGCTTTAACAACCGCCATTATATCGTGGTGTATCTCGTCCTCAATCTCCTTTACCCGCTCAACCGTCACATATCGCACATCCGCTGCCTTTGTTATGATATCCGCGTCGCTCTGCGGAATGTGGCCGAGCTTCGCGTGCGCCCTTGCAAGGGCGGCCTCCACATCAAGAAGTCTCTGCAGTCTGTTTCTCTCGTCGAATATGGCCTTGGTCTCTGGCCTTCCGTATCGGAATTCAAGCGGGCTTACCGGCATAGATTCACCGGAGAGGAGAGGGGGTGATGGGATTTTAAGGTTGTGGTTGGGGGGATGTGTTTTTCGGGCTGGGTCGCCACCTTTATTGGCTGTTTCTTCGGTATGATTGTTTTATTAGGCTGATTATGTACTCTAAATTCTCATCATCTTTCATTTGTATTTCGTAATCACCATTGCCCCAGTGTCCAGTATTTGAAACATCTCTTGCTAAATTTTTTGGGTCATCCAGTTCTCCGATTCTGAGATTGATCCATATTTTAATTGTTTTTTTCTGTAATTGCACATCTGTGATGTTTCTCTTAGCAACGAAACCAATATACAATTTGGTCGGCTTAATTGTTATATTATTCCCGACATTCAAAATAGCCTCTTTGAACCTTTGATAGAGCTCTTTTACTTCATCAGGCATTCTATTTAGGTGGTCTTCTTCTGTATATACTTTGACTACTTTACTCACTTTCTCAATGGTCTTGTTTTTTCCTGAGATTGTTTTAATAGATTCCGCTGCACCTGTTGGTTGTAAATAGACGAAGTTGACTGTATTATTGTCATATTTTGTTACTTCTAAAAGTTCAATTGGCAAATCTTTAAAATTAATTGAAGTTTTCTGATAATTGGTGAATGAAGGGGACACAAATATCACTCTATACTGTGAGCGATCTATATCAGCTCGTTTCAGATTTTTCCCTGTTTTCTCGTTGTACTCCAATATAAAATCTGCCTCACTACTTAGCATAAACGACAAATAAGCAAAACCTTGATCAACCACACTAAAGTTCCTATCTCTCTTATATTCAATAATTGCAAAGGATTTTGACTCTGGGTCGAAAGCCAAAGTATCTATTCGGAAATTATGAATGGAGAACTCTGATTTTACCAACTCAAGTCCAAATATATTTTCAAGGTTATCCTCACATAGTTTTTGGAGCTCTTTTTCTAGTTTAAAGGGCTTCTCATGTATCTCTTTCGCTTTCCCATCTTTTTCTATCTTAAACAATGTCATGTCTTCACCTCTTCACAAAGAAATTAACGAGGACTTAGCATATTTGTTATCCCTAATATGCTTATTTCCCTCATCAAACCCCCTATCCCTTTCAACTATTTAACCCTTTCACCGCCACCCTCACGGCCGCCTCCTCACCAGCTTCAGGTATTCTATCCCATCTTCCCCCTTCCGCGCGAACAGTATCTCCTTTCTTACGCCGTGGGCCAGTCTTACCGCCCTGCTCATCTCCGGCCACAGCCCCCTGTACCCTTTTTCAAAGCAGTGAACCAGATAGCGCGCGTGGTGCCTTTCCGGGTCCCCTTCGTAGGCCCTGAAGTGTGTTCCGTACTTGAAGCCTGTCTTTGTGATAAGTCCCCTCTCTTTCAGGTCCCTGTAGACCTCCATTCTCGTGGAGAAATCCGGCTGTATCCTCTTTGCCAGCGTTATCATGGATTTCAGGGAGACCTTTCGGCCCGTGGAAAACCTCCTCACCGTGCAGACCCCCTGCTCCATGAGGTATGTGCTCTCTATGAGCGATAACTGCAGGTATGGACCTACGCTCTTGCCGAAGAACCCTTTCTCCGTGAGAGCGGCGATGTGTTCCTCCTCCAGAACCGCCACCCTGTCCTCGCTCAGATACCCGACCGCCTCGGTATCGGGGTGCGGAACGCTCTTCCCCTTCGGTCTGGCCATGCCGGATTCGTAGTATGTGAGGTCCCCCTCCTCGTCCACTATGGCTATGAGCAGCCTCTTTCTCAGCTCCTCCGCCCTCCGGGTTAGCTTTATAACGGCATCGAGGTCGAACACCGCTCGTTCGGAGAATGCGGCGAGCCAGTACTTTGTGGGTGTCTTTGTGGGGCTCCCTCCCCTCGGCAGAACCCTGAAATCGAACGGCGGACTTCCATCCTTCACTATATAACCTCTCTGCCTCATGTCCCTGTAAACCGTGTAGTATATCTCGAAGGACGGAATGTTCGCGCTGGCGTACTCCAGAACGTCGCGGAACCCTATTTCCTTTCCCTCTCTCTCCACCTCTATCCTTCCGGATTCCAGAAGGTACAGGGTTTCCAGAAGGTTGAGCTTCAGGCCGCCTCCGGACTGCGGGGTGCCGTAGTATCCCCTGTTGTATATCCTGCTCCCTTCCTTCTCGTCATCTACGAGAACACTGTTATCCATTAGTACGCCTGCCATTGGTGGGGAAAAGAAAAGGGAGTATAAAAAGGGTTTACCGGTTCATCACCGTACTATAGCCCAGTTCGAAGGCTTTTATGTTCAGGTCCACCACCTTGGGGGGTACACTCTGCTTCACCGCCTCCAGCATCTCCTCCTTCGTGAAGGGAAGGCCTTCCACCGCGGAGAGTGCACCTATCATCACCACATTTGCGGCTATTGCAGCCCCTGCCTCCTCGGCCAGTTCCGTTGCGTTGAGGGTTATGGTCTTCGGGAAATGCGCCTTAATCTCTGCAACCATCTCATCTATGGACGGGTATTTCTGCTTCCCGAGGGAGACATATATCGGTACCATGGGGTTCAGGTTCATTAGGACCGTTCCCCCTTTCTTGAGTCTCCTTATCCCGCGGTATGTCTCCACCGGCTCGAAGCCGAAGAGTATGTCCGCGCTCCCGTCTGATATGAGAGGGCTGTATGCATCTCCGAGCCTGACAGATGTGACCACCACACCCCCCCTCTGGGCCATGCCGTGCACCTCGCTCATTATCACATTTATGTCCTTATTAAGTGCGGCCCGTCCGAGGATCTTGGAGGCCAGAAGGATTCCCTGACCGCCCACGCCAACCATCTCGATGCTCATGCTTCCCTTCATTGTTCTCCCTCCTTCAGTACCTCAAAGGCGTTAAAGGGACAGACCGGAACGCAGGAACCGCAGCCAAGACAAACCGCCGGGTCTATGGACATGACATGGGGCAGGGCGACGAATGCGGGGCACGCAAAGGTATCCACGCAGATGTGACAGTTTGTGCATTTCTCCTCATTGACTGTATAAACGGGCACAGGCCCCTTTCTCTTCTTATCCCTGTACTCCAGGAGCGCACACGGATGTCTTGCGATTATAACGGCGGGCCCGTCGTACTGGAGAGCCTCCTTGAACAACTTCATGGTGGGCTGTATATCATACGGGTCCACGACCTTCACGAACTCCACGCCGAGCCCCTTCACCACCGCCTCGATGTCTATCTTCTGGCCGACCTCGTGCATTCCCGTGATTCCCATCCCGGGGTTTGGCTGGTGGCCGGTCATTGCGGTTATGCTGTTGTCCAGTATGACATAGACGAACCTGTGCTTATTGTAAAGGTTGTTCACGAGACCGGGTATTCCCGAATGGAAGAATGTGGAATCCCCTATAAAAGAGATCGGGATCTGGTCGCTGGACTGTGCGAAACCGCCGGCAGCTCCGACGCTGGAACCCATGCATAGGAGGAAGTCGGCCATCTCGAACGGCTCCTGTATGCCAAGGGTGTAGCAGCCGATATCAGATGAAAAGACCACATCCTCCGGCTTTATCTTCAGGGCCTTCATCGCCTTCGCAAGTGCGTGATATGTGGCCCTGTGCGGGCAGCCGGGGCATAGTGTAGGCGGTCTCACCGGCAACTCAATCCCCTTCAAATCCTCGTTCTCGTAGGGAATTGCCACATCATAAAGCTTTGCCATCACGGAGCCCACAACCTCCGAGTTGTATTCGTAGGTCAGGGGGAGGTCTCCGCTCAGTTTTCCCACCATCCTCACGGAAGGCTTCACATCCTTGGCAAGTACCATTACCTCCTTTTCCAGTATCGGCTCCAGTTCCTCCGCAATCATCAGTGTGTCATGCGCCCTTATGAAATCGGAGAGCGTCTTTCTCGGAAGCGGGAATGTGAGGCCAAGTTTCAGCACATCCGGTTCTATTCCCAGTACATTCCTCATCTCCATCACATAGTTATAGGCCACTCCGGAGGTGATTATTCCAACCCTTCCATCCCCCTTTAAAATATAGTTGAACGGGCTGGTTTCTGCGATTTCTTCCGCCTTTTCGAGGCGCTTCAGAAGCTCAGGATGTTCTCTTCTGGCGTTGGATGGGATAGTTACGAAGCGCGACGGAGCCTTATCAAAGTGTCCTTTCGTTTTTCTCTCAGCAGGTATGTCGCCCAGTGTTATAACGCCGCGAACATGGTTCATTCTTGTGGTGGTGCGGAACATGACCATAGCGCCTATTTTCTCGGAGAGCTCGAATGCGTACTTTATCATCTCCTTTCCTTCCTGCGGCGTGGCAGGCTCCAGCATTGGAACACCGGCCAGCCTTGCGTAGTACCTGTTGTCCTGCTCGTTCTGGCTGGAATGTGCGGACGGGTCATCCGCCGTCATTACGACGAGCCCGGCCCTGACACCGGTGTACCCCACGGTCATAAAGGCATCGCTGGCGACATTGAGGCCAACATGCTTCATCGCCGTGAAACTGCGGACGCCAGACGCGGATGATGCAGCCACCTCCTCCATTGCAACCTTTTCGTTCGGTGCATATTCGAAGTATATGCCGGCGGGCTTTGCGGCCTTTTCAAGGGTTCCCCCCACCTCCGAGGAAGGGGTTCCGGGATATGTGGCTACAAATCCGACACCCGCCTCTATCAGCCCTCTGACAACGGCCTCGTTTCCCAGCAGAAATATCTTCTTTCCCGGTTGGTTCTCAAGCAGTTCCATTTTTTCACCTACTTATAGAGCTCGTTCGTGAATTTCTCCTTGGCCAGAAGTATCTCCCACTGCTCGTCCGTATGCATCTGTATCGTCTCTATCTCCTCATCGGTCAGATGTCTGAACCTGCCCTGCGGCTTTAGGTATTCCCTTACAGGGACCTGTTTCGGCTTCATGGATATTTTGTACTTTCCATGATCGAACTCATACAGCGGGAAGACACGGCTCTGAACGGCCAGCCTCGCAAGTTCCACTGCCTTTGCAGGGTCGGATTTCCATCCCGTGGGGCATGGAGACAGGACCTGAAGGAACTTCGGCCCTTTAATCTCCATGGCACGCTTTACTTTCTTTATGAAATCCTCGGGATATGAGACGGTAAGTGTGGCCGCATACTGAATATCGTGCGCAATCATTATCTCGATTACACTCTTTTTCGGCCTCTTTTTCCACTCCTTCTTCGAGCCGCCGGGGGTTGTGGTGGTCCACGCGCCTGCCGGCGTGGATGAGCTTCTCTGAATTCCCGTGTTCATATACGCCTCGTTGTCGTACATCACATAGATGACATTTTCTCCCCTCTCCACTGCACCGGAGAGTGATTGAAGGCCTATATCTGCCGTACCGCCATCTCCCGCAAATCCGACCACCGTGGTTTCGGTATCTCCCATCATATCCAGTGCGGCCCTTATTCCGGATATTGAGGCTCCGGTGGTCTCGAATGCCGTATATAACAGGGGGACCTCCAGAGTTCTGGAAGGATAAACTCCGGGAATTACCGCCCAGCAGCATGCGGGGATGCTCACAATGGTCTTCCCGCCGAGCGCTTTTAGCAGGTACCTCATGGCAATTGTCGCACCGCAGCCCTGACAGGCCACATGACCGGGGAGCATGTACTCCTCTTCGGGTATTGTTAATTTCACCATATTACCACCTCCCAGAGCCGTCTCTGAGGCCAACCCATTCCACTTCCTTCTTTACCCCGCCATTCAGGGACTCGAACATGTCCTCGAATATCTTTCTCAGGACCTTCGGGGTTATGTCCCTGCCGCCCAGACCGGCTATGTAGTTCTTGACGGGCAGGCTGGCATCCGAATTGTAGAGCGCCCCCTTGACCTCCGTTCCTATGGCGCCTCCGAATCCGCCGGTATAACTCCGGTCGAACACACCGATAAGGCCGGCCTGCTTCGCGACCTTTCTTATCTCCTCGTACGGGAACGGTCTGAAACTCCTTATTCTGAGAACACCGGCCTTCTTTCCCTCGTCTCTCATCATATCTACAACCTCCATGGCAGTGCTGGCGACGCTTCCGGCAATAACCAGGACGACCTCGGCATCGTCTGTCTTATACTCCTCAACGAGCCCGTACTTCCTTCCGAAGGTCTCACCGAATTCCTTTCCCACTGTCCTTATGACATTTCTGGCCTCATCCATGGCTTCCGAAATCTTGTACCTGAACTCCATATATCCCTCGGGCATGACCAGAGAGCCGAAGCCCATTGGTTCTCCAACCTTGAGCCTGAATTTCGGCTCGTATGGGGGAAGGAAGGAATCCACCGTCTCCTGTTCCGGAATATCCACGGATTCCATTGTGTGAGATAGAATAAACGCATCCTCAATGCTCATAGCCGGCAGATTCACCGTCTCCGCCACTTTATAGGCCAGAATTATGGTATCAAGGGCCTCCTGATTGCTGGCTACATAAAACTGAATCCAGCCGGTATCCCTCTGTGCAATGGTGTCCTGCTGGTCTGCCCATATGCTCCACGGCGGACCCATTGCCCTGTTCACATCGGTCATCACAATAGGCAGGCGGGCACCGGAGGCCCACATCAGAAGTTCATGCATGAGCGCAAGGCCGTGAGAGGACGACGCGGTATATGTTCTCACTCCCGTATTCTGGGCTGCTATGCACGCGGCCATAGCGCTGTGCTCGCTCTCAACCTTTATGAATTTGGCATCCAGTTCTCCGTTAGAGACCATCAAAGCCAGTTTTTCGATAATCGAAGTCTGCGGGGTTATGGGGTATGCCGCAATTACCTTGGGCTTTGCCAGTCGGGCGCCGTTGGCCGAGGCTCCGTTGCCTGTTATTACTTTCTTCACCATTCTCATCCCTCCTTTACCATCTGAATGGCATTCACCGGGCACTCGTTGGCACAGATTCCGCACCCCTTGCAGTGCACATAATCTATGACGGGGGCCTTATCTACCATCTGCTTTATCTTATCGTTCGTGGCTTCGTATTCGCCTCCATTCTCCAGCGTTATAGCCACATCCGGGCAGAACTTCCAGCATATCATGCATCTTGTGCACTTCTCATACTCGATTATCGGGCGGAAGGTCCTCCATGTGCCTGTCCTGTTAGCAGTGCTGGGCTTGTCTGCAATGGGGGTTATGGGTATCTCGTCAAGGTATGACATCTTCACTCCTCCTTTGTTTCATTATAGGCATCCTCTGCCGCCTGAGCATTGTTCTCCTTCTTTACGGGGGCAAGGTCCATGACGCTCTTTTTCGTGCTCTCGAGGGAGAGGAGGCCGCTGATTCTGGCAAAGGCACCCACAATGGCCGTATTGACTATGGGTGACGCACTGCTGCCCAGCCTGTTCCGTATGGCGATGGCCGTGGCATCCACCGTAATAACCCTCCTGTCCGTTTTCAGAATTGCCTTCATATCCGCCGGTGTTTTATCGGTATTGACGAGGACCACACCGCTCTCCTTCAGGCCCGCGAGCACATCGACCGTTTCCAGAAGTGCGGTATCCAGAATCACCACATAGTCAGGTTCGTATATCTGGCACTTCGTTCTTATGGGCCTTCTGTCAAGCCGCGTAAAAGCGGTCACAGGGGCACCTCTTCTCTCTACACCAAAGTAGGGAAAGGCCGAGACATCATAGCCTTCGGAAGCGGCAGCAACGGCCACCATCTCAGAGGCGATAACAGCTCCCTGACCTCCCCGTCCGTGGAAGCGTATTTCAATCATTCATAACACCGGCCACGGGATAGACGGCCTCTTTATTTAGTTTTTCCCGACATGTGTTGTTATGTGGCACGGAGTAAATTATTTCTTCCCGCCACCGCTGAGGAACTCCTCAAGGCTTTCTATCTCTTCGTCCCTGTCGTACACCCTGCTCTCCTTCCTGTTCATATACCTGAGGATTCTCATTTTTTCCATGGTAACTATTCCCCCGCTCATTATCTCATCGATATATGGGAGCAGTTTCTTTATGTTCTCCTCGGTGTCTACAATTTCTATCACCACAGGCAGGTCGTCCGAGAGGCGGAGGAGCTTCGTGGTGTGCAGATGGCTGTTAGCTCCGAATCCCATTATTCCTCTGCATACCGTTGCACCGGCCATGTTGAGTTCTCTGGCCTTTAAAACAATCTGTTCGTACACCGGCACACCGTTGTATCTGTCGTCCTCTCCGGTTAGAATCCTAAGAAGAACTCCATTGAATGGCAATCTCACCGTATTAACACCCCCTGACCGAGCATGGCAGTCATGACTCTGGCAAGCATGAAACCGACAAATACGAGGAGGAGGCCCACAACATTGGTGGCGATGATGTTCAGAAATGCCAGTTTCGTCTCCCCGTCCCTGAAAAGGTTCATGGTCTCGAGGCCATAGGTGGAAAATGTTGTGAACGAGGCGATAACTCCGATGAATACGAAGGATCTTATCTCGGGAGATAGACGGACATTCTCGAACATACCCCATACGATGCCTATTGCAAAAGCACCTATCATGTTTGCCGACATGGTTCCCCACGGGTAAATCCCGTCGAGATAAGAAAATCTCATGCCGGAAACGCCGTACCTGAGCAGGGCACCGAGGGCCCCACCTGCCGCAATGAGTAGAAGTCTCTCCATGTTAT
Source organism: archaeon (assembly GCA_024281315.1). Taxonomy (GTDB): domain Archaea; phylum Thermoplasmatota; class Thermoplasmata; order JAJSAE01; family JAJSAE01; genus JAJSAE01. The sequence goes on from JAJSAE010000060.1 coordinate 13,710, forward strand.
GGTCTCCTTTCGATGCCAGACGATTCCATAATCCGGTCACGATGAGAGAGAAGGGGGAATGGATTAAAAGGTTTGCGTGCTCCCGCCCTTCTCTTGCCGTCAAGGAACAGGTCTATACCCGGGTCTTAACTCGGTGTTATGGCCGGGATTTTTCTGGTTATGAGGTGGGACACGATGACGGATAGCACCTGCCTAAATAAGATATTTCCTCGCAAAGCATAAAGCCCCCTTCCCATTCTCTCATCCGTGAAGAAGAGCCTGTTCCCCCACGACGAGATGCGCCCCTCTCAGAAGGAGTTTTATATCGCAGCAGCCTCGGCCATAAGGAGAAACAGGATTCTTCTGGCCCATGTTCCCACGGGAATCGGAAAGACAGCAGCCGTGCTCTCCGCAGCCCTTGAAAATTCAAAGGGAAGGAAGATTCTGTTCCTCACCGCGAGGCGGAGCCAACACCATATGGTTACTGAGACGGCAAGGGCCATAGGCCGCCGTTATCCTGAGCGAGGCGTGAGCTGCGTCAGCGTAATCGCCAGAAGGGCTATTTGCATAAATCCCTCTGTTTCCGGTGCGACCGACCACTCGGAGAGATGCAGCCTGCTGATAGAATCGGGCAGGTGCCCGTATTTCCTGGAACTTCGGAGAAGCAGCCTTTCTGACCGCCTTAGCGGTGCAATTCTGGATGCGCAGGAGATTGCAGAGGCAGGCGGGGAGCACGGTGTCTGTCCCTACTACCTATCCCTTGAACTGGCCGCCCGGGCGGATATTGTGATTGCGGACTACAATCAGATATTCATGGAAAGCCTGCGCCCATCGTTTCTCGGCAGGCTGGGTGCGTCTATGGAGAACATAATACTCGTGGTGGATGAGGCGCATAATCTTCCGGACCGTATCAGACAGTCCCTTGTATTTCGCCCTGCATGGGGCCTGCGCGCCCTTCTAAAGGAAAAAGAGACGGGCAGGGGAAAAACCGCCGTGTTAGAGGTTCTCAACAGGTTTTCGTCAATGTTTCCAGAAAAAGAGGAGCAGCTTCCTTTTGATAAGGCAGGTGCGCCGTGCAGGCCTCTGGTTTTTTCCACCGGCTTTGACGATGAAGAGGAACTGCCGTGCAAAATCATATCGGAACTGGCGGGATGCCTTTCCGGGGAGCTCATAGAGCCTGTTCTCTCCTTCTCTCGCTTCCTTGCTCTGTGGTGCGATGAGGATGCGCCTGTTGTGAGATATGCGGGGCCGAGAGGACCTCATTTGAAGAGTCTTGATATCAGACCTTCCGCGTCCCCTGTCTTTAGCGCCGTCTCCTCCGCCGTTCTGATGAGCGGAACCCTGCACCCCGGGCGGTTTTACAGGGATGTTCTGGGGATTCCGTCCGAGAGAGCGAGAGTAAAGCGCTTCGGATGGCCCTTCCCCGTGGAAAATCGGCGCATTTTCGTTGTAAAAGAGACAACCACCAGATATGCCGAAAGAAGTAAAGAGATGTATCGAGAAACCGCAGAGATAATAAGTGACGCGGTGAGTGGAATAAAGGGGAATATCGCAGCATTCTTTCCGTCCTACGAGGTATTGTCAGAGGTGGAGCGCTTCCTACCCGCAGAAAGAATGGATGCCCGTATTCTCTTCGAAAGAAGAGGGATGTCAGTCGCCGCACTGAAAAAAATACTGGCCGCACTTAAAACAGGTGATAACAATCTTCTTCTGGCAGTCCAGTCCGGCTCTTTATCCGAAGGGCTGGATTATTCCGGCGCCGCACTCTCAGGTGTGATTGTGGTGGGTCTGCCCGTCCCTCCGCCGGACCCGGAAAGACTTGCGCTCCAGCAGCTGTACTCTGTGATGTTCGGTAGAAGTTCCGGATTCAGGTATGCGTTTCTTCAGCCTGCGGTAAACAGGGTTCTCCAATCGGCAGGGAGGCTCATCAGAGGGGAAGAAGAGAAAGGGACCATAGTGCTCATGGACCACAGGTTCTCTGCAAGAAGGATCAGAGCCATGTTTCCGCCGGATTTCCGGCCAGAGATCACCACCGACATCGCAGGTGACTGCGCACAGGCCTTTGAAGAATGGGAAAAGAGTGCTGATTAAGGCTATTTTTCGCATATTTTAATCCATCGTTTTTCCCGCTTTCCTTCCATCTCTATTTCTGCCATGAAGAGGCCGAGTATGCGCCAGAATCATACTGAAGTCTCTTATTTCGGCGGGGAGTCGCACAATGCATTCTGTTTTTTCTTGCTTAATTCGCGTATATCGGCCGTGTCTTGTTCCTCTTTAAAGTTTTACGAAATAATTTTCCCTCGACAATTACACGCTCCGAAGCGAAAAGAATATATATGAGTAAGTATAATACGGTAGCAAGGTGATACCATGGAAAGACGTGGATTCAGTGCCAAGGAACAAAAGCTGGTCGATCTGCTGGTTGACAGTGGAATGAAGAAGAACATAGCCAAGACCCTCGTTTACCTGAAGAAGAGAAAGGAGACCACATCTGTGGAACTTGAGGGTGCAACAGCTCTCAGACAGCCTGAGGTCTCCATCGCAATGCAGGAACTGAGGAAAAGAAAGTGGGTGACCAAGCGGGACATCAAAAAAGAAGGAAAAGGACGGCCCGTACACTCCTACAAACTTGCTATTTCTTTCTCCAAAGTCATAGATAATGTCGTAAAGGACAGGAAGCAGGAAATCGGCAAGATTGAAAAGAGCATTAAGGACCTTGAAAACTTCAAAGAGCAGTAAAAACCAGCGAAACCCCTTACTTTTCTATTATTTCCGGCCCGTCCTCATGGCCAACGATGACCCTATCCGCCATTCCGAGGAAGAGCCCGTTTTCCACAACTCCCGGGAGGTTGTTTATATCCTGCTCCAGTTTGCGTGGATCGCTTATCCCGTCAAAGACCGTATCGAGAATGTTGTTTCCGTTATCGGTTACGAAGATTTTTTCATTCATTTCTCTTACCCTCGGACTGCCACCAAGCACCGTAAGTCGCTCACGAACAAAACCGGTGCCGAATGGTATTACCTCCACAGGCAAAGGCGATCTCGTGCCCAGCATTCTCACCATTTTTGCCTCGTCAACAACGATTATCTCCCTGCGAGAGGATGCGGCCACTATCTTTTCCCTTACAAGGGCACCACCCATTCCCTTTATCAAATTCAACTCGGGATCCACCTCGTCCGCACCGTCTATTGTTAAATCTATATATGAATAGTCATCCAGCCGACCCAGCGGAATGTTCAGGGATCTGGCAAGCTCTTCGGTCTTTCTGGATGTCGGTATCCCGATAAGGTCATAGCCCTCTTTAATCATCTGTCCTATCCGTAAAATAGTGTAATAAACGGTGGACCCGGTTCCGAGACCGAGAATCATACCATCTTCTATATATTCGGCGGCCTTCTCGCCAGCCATCTGTTTAAGGTTCATTCTTCACCTTTTTCTCTTCCTTGGGCTGTATTTCGTTCACAATAAGGTTCAGCGACCGATTGAGTTCCTGCATCTTCTTTTCCATTCTAGCCATTCTGCAGTAGATGCAGTTGCATCCCTCTATGTACTCGTATTCGTCTCCAAGGTGTTCTTCAATGGTGTCATCTTCGTCAGTCATGCTTATTACCACTATTAGTATGTATCATGTTCCCCTATTTAAGTTTTCCGTTGAAGAGATAATATTATCATTTTTGAAAACATTAATTGCCTATAAAACGGTTTTTTCTTTACTTTTTATTGTGCCTCCACTTCTCAGGTCTCGCCTCATAGGGGATAGCGGAGGGGATAATATTACTGTAGGTCTGCCAGAAGACATAGAGCATGAACAGGGCAACGGCTCCGAATGAAATAACATCCCACAAATGCAGTCCCAGATAGAAGGGGACCAGCACAATGGAGTAGAAGAGATGTATCATTATCGCCTGAACGGCGTAGTGCACTGGTTCCTTTTTTGCCGCACCCACCCCGATAATGGCCGATGTGGAGCCCCACATAAAGGCAATCATGAAGCCGTATATGACAAACAGGAGTATTCCTGCGGCCGTAAGGCTTCCGCTAGCCACGGCCTGGGTAAGGCCGAGATAGATGTTTCCGAAGGTTATGATGGCAGCGGCACCGAGCCCGAATGAAAAGGCGTAGAATGTGGTGTCAATGTGACCGGAGTATTTTCTACTGTTGAATATGATGAATTTCAGCATCTCCTCCAGAACGGCCACGAGGACAAGATAAAGTATGCTCGCACTTCCGAAAGTGGATTCCACCAGAAAGAACAGAGAGCCCGCAATCATGCCGAAGGAGAGAAAAATAAAGACCTTTCTGTCGTCAAAATACGGCTTTTCCACAGCTGGGTATGTATAGTCTCTCAGTGTAAAGAAGAGGATTAGGAGCGCGGGTGTGAATCCGATTACTCCGGAGATCATCATCACATTGTCCATGACGGGACATTCGACGGGTAGTATTTATAACTAGGGGAATCGAGAAGGAAGTCTTTTATAAGACAATGCGGTTATATAATCGGAAAGGAGAGAGCCGGAAGCGGGTGAAAGCTTTTGCCGAATATGCAAGAAAGACCCCAAAAATGCCCTCTGTGCGGGGGTAACATAGACCCTTCTACGGGTATCTGTTCAGTCTGCGGTATCAAACTCCTTGACCGGCCGGAGCCGGAGAGAAAAGAGGAGCCATGGGAGATCTTTTTGAAGCTCCCCGGTGTGGACGAAGAATTTGCCCGTGCTCTTACCAAAGCGGGCTTCACCTCAATGAATGACCTGGCCCGTGGAAAGCTGGAGGATATTGAGAAGGCAATGGGCGTGGGCCGCAATATCGCGGAACGGGTCCACGAGGAGGCGAAGAGTCAGGCCATATTCCTATGTAGCAACTGCGGTGCATTCTTGAGTCCCGATGCCACCGTCTGCCCGTTCTGCGGTGCGACTATATATTCGGATGACGATGAAGGTATTGAAGAGGAAGAATCTGACGAAAATGAGAGGGAGGAAAAGGCGGCCGACGAAGGTTTCGGGAGTTCCCTTTATCTGTGTCCGTCCTGCGGCGCTTTCATAAGCCCGGATTCATCTTCGTGCCCCCACTGCGGAGCGATTTTCGAGGGAGAAGAAGACCTTTCCGGAGGGGAGAAGGAGGAGGAAAAGCCCTCTAGTATAGAAGACAGTGATGATTTCGAGGAATTTGACGAAATGGAGCCAGAGAATACGGCCCAAGAGGCAATCGCTCCATCTCCGGAAGAAATCAGGAAGGTGCGGGAGGATGAGGATAAGATAAATCGGGAGCTCCTTGAGAAACTACGGACTTTCGAAGAGGCAGAGGGGCCATCGGAAAAGGATGCCATAACCGAAGAGGACATTTCTCTTCTCTCGGAGATAGACAAAACACCCGGGCCCGCCCATGCTGTTCCTCTCGGTGACGGACTTGTTATATGCGGAAACTGCGGTGCAATTATCCCGTCCGGGGAACTCTTCTGCCCGAAATGTGGTATAGAACTCATATACGGAGAAAAAGCCCCTGCTGAAGCAGGACCCGGAAGCGATGAAATAATGCGTTTCTTCGGGGTGGAAGGAGCGGATCTCAGCCGTTATAAGTCTCATGAACCCGAGTCGGGAGCGCTTTATATATGCAGCAATTGCGGCGCATTCTATCCCGAGGAAGCGGAGCAATGTCCGGTGTGCGGCATTCTCGTCAGCGAGATGGAGAGAAAAATACCTAACTACGAGGAAATGCTCTCTTTTGACATATTCCCCAGAGAACAGGGGGTTTCCATCTGTGATGTCTGCGGTGCCTTTGTGCCTCTTGACAGGGAAAAATGTCCGGTATGCAGTGCGGCCATGGACGAGCATCGATACATTCCAGCCGCAATTCCGGCTACCGGTGACGATTACGAGGCGGATGTGGAGCGTTTCTTCGGTCCGCTCAGGGAGCTCATGCAAGAGGATAAGAAAGAAGAGGAACAGGAGCTCTACATCTGCAGGGTCTGCGGTGCCTTTATGGCAAAAGATGCGGCGGAATGCTCGGTCTGCGGTGCTAAATACGGTAAAGAGGGAGGAGATTTCAACACATGTCCGCTCTGTGGTGCAAAGGTTCCGGTGAACATGACCGTATGCCCCATCTGTCACACCCATATCGGGGCCGAGATTGCGGAGGAGGGAGTGGAAGAACTGGAAATTCTCGAACAAATCGGAGAGAATGAGCCGGGACCGGAAGTTAACGAGGTTATCGGCAGCGATGTCATTGATCGCTTTATGAAAAGCGTGGAGGAGGGGGGAGATTTCTTCGCCGACAGCAGACCAGAGACTGCCGCAGCTCCGGAAGACCTTCTGGTATTCTCCGAAGACGAAGGGAAAGAGGAAAAAGAGGGAGTTACAAATACTGAGGCGGAAGGCGAGGAGTTTGAAGAATTGAACTGGGAGGACATAGTCGAAGAACTGGATATGCTGGAATCCATCAAGGAAGGGGGCGAAACGGAAGGTATAGAGTCCCAATCGGCAGACAAGGTTAATATGGGCGAGCAGGGAGACTCCGGAGAGTATTTGAAGGGTACTGCGGAAGAAGAGGAAAACGCGCCCGCCCCACCCGACTCCACCCCAAAGCCAGTAGAAGACTTCCTTATTTACGAAGAAACGGAAGATATCGAAAGCGAAGACGAGGATTTCGAATCATTGGCCCCTGACAAAGCCGACTTAGCCGGATTTGAAGAAGCCTCGGAGGAAGAAATTTCTGAAATATTAGAGGATTTTGACGATGTTCTCATCGGTGGGGATAGAGAGTTGGAAACTGATGCGATTATTGAAGAAGAGGAAAAGAAAGACGAAGAACTCCTTTCAGATGCAGAAGAGACCGAATACCCTGAATCTCTGGATGAGAGAGAAACGGGTGCGTTCGTACCTGCCGAACCGGAAGAGCCGATAGATATTGTTTACGAAGATGAGTTTGACACGGAGAAAGAGGCCGGGATTGAGAGGGCTGATGATGTAATTTATGAGGAGGCGGAAGAGTTAGAGGAAGAGAAAGAATATGAAGGAGAGGTGGAATACGGCACTGATGAATTAGAGCCGGAGGAGGATAATGAAGAATATGAGGAGACGGTAAAATCCCTCCAGAAGGCCGCCGCTCTGAAAAGTAGCGCAGGCCCGCAACACCCCCACCATCCGAGCAAAACATCAATGCAGATAAGGAAGAGGGGGGCTGATGATGGAATACGAAGAAAAACAGTAAAAAAACGAGGGCGCTCCGGCAGAGAATACATGAATGCAAGAGAGGGGCTGCTCTTTGTCTCTCTCCTCCCCAGTATAATTCTTCTCTTTATCTATGACTTACTTCCCCATAACTACCTCCTCTATCTGTCCATTGCTCTGTTCTTCTCCGCCCTTACGGTGATAGGAATCCTACTAATTCTCGTCCCGGGAGAGAGAGCGCGGCCAACATGGATGTATACGGCGGTGTTCATCTCAAGCGGCATCCTCGCATCCGTCTTTGTCCTTAAGTGGTATCTTGTCTCGAATTCCGGCTCATACGGTATTATAGATACGCTTATCACACTAGCCGCAGGAGGCCTCGGAATCTACGGAGGTTCGAGAGTTATGGGGAGGGGTTATTTCCTCGCATGGCTTCTCGGCTCGTTCTTTATGACTCTGTTCGCCTTCATGCACCTATTTATCGGCCCATGGGATGCTCTGACCATTAAAATCGTGGGCGGTCTTGGTCTTGCCTACATGATGGGGGGCGGCATTCTTTTGGTAAAGTTGAAATGGGAAGAACTGCTGATGCACAGCACACTGAAAAGTGGAGACGACAGTTATCTGGAAAAAGATTACGGCCGTGCCGTCAGAGCCTATGAAAAGGTGATTCACATGTCCGACCCAGATAATAATCCGGATTATGATATTCCCTGGTACAGCAAAGGGGCGGCCCTCATATCTCTGGGCAGATTCGAAGAGGCCATAGAATGTCTGGATAAGGCCATTGAGATCAACCCGCTGAACGAGGTCACATGGAACAACAAAGGAAACGCTTTCTCCCGCCTCGGCCGGCACAAGGATGCCATCGACTGCTATGATCGGGCTCTTAAGATAAATCCGAACTACGAGGTGGCTTGGAACAATAAGGGGAATGCCTATGCCAGAATCGGAAGACTGGAGGATGCACTCAAGTGCTACGACCGCGCAATCTTCATAAATGATGATTATAGGGAGGCATGGATAAACAAGGGCTATGTCCTCGTGAAACTCGGAATGTACGATGAGGCGGTGAAGTGTGCCAATCGGATAATACCCGACAGATTGAGAAACCGTCAAACAGTCAATGCATGAGCGAAAAAGCCTTTTAATCCTCCTGCTATCACCCGCCATGTTCCATGCATACTATCCCGGTACATCCTTTCCGTCCGTGTCGGTAACGGGAACCGCCTGCTCCCTTAACTGCAAGCACTGCAATGCCCACTATCTGGAAGGAATGCATCCTGCCCCTACACCTGAAAAACTGATTGACTTCGCGGTGAAACTGGAAAAATCAGGTGCAAAAGGCTTTCTTCTGAGTGGGGGGTCGGATATGGATGGGGTTGTTCCTTTGGGACCATATGCAGGAGCAATTAAGCGGATAAAGGAGGAAACCAAGCTCATAATAAACGCCCATATCGGTTTTGCAGGAAGAGAGGAGATAAAGGAACTTGTCTCCGCTGGAATCGATGTTTTTTCGGTGGATATTGTGGGAGATGACTCCACGATAAAGAGGGTGTACGGGCTTGACAGGACCGTGACGCACTATATCTCTCTCCTGAATGACCTTGAGGAATTCGGTGCGGTTGTTGCCCCCCATATAACGGCAGGCCTTGATTTCGGGGAGATTAAAGGGGAATATAACGCAGTGGACATGATTTCCGGTTATAACCTTCAAACTCTTGTTTTCCTCTCGCTTATTCCCACCAGAGGCACGGCCATGGAGCAGGTTCCTCCGCTATCGGAAAAAGACTTCCTTTCCGTCCTGAAATATGCGACGGAGCGTTTTATGGGAGATGTTCTGGTGGGGTGTATGAGGCCGCGGCATCGGAAGGAATGGGAGATTAAGGCGGTGGAATCGGGCATAAGAGGCATGGTTATCCCGGCAGCGTCCACTCTTGCTTTTCTTCGTGATACGGGTATGGAGGTAAAGACACACGATCACTGCTGTGCCCTTAGAGCGATTGGCCTCTGATACGCACTCATGTATAAATGGACCCTTCCTTATACTTATTCTTTATCGGAATCAGATATGCGATTGCTCCTGCGTTGAATATGATGAACAGCATTGAGATAAGGGGTATGTAGAACACAAATGTATCCGACATGTGCATTCTTATGGTGTAATGCACGGTTGCCGACTGATTGCCCTCGTTATCCACCACGATATAATAAAGATTATGAGGTATGGCATCTGTCTCCCACAGAAGATGTGAGCCAGCGCCGGTTATGCTTCCGCTAAATACAGATATATCGTCCAGAGTCCCTGTTCCTGTGAGATAGAAGTTTTCGTAATTCTCTTTGCTAACGATATAGACCTCTACCGGTGCATTCGAGCTTATCTCTACCTGATTCACATATGTGAGACCGATGTGGTCCTTTGTGTAGAACTCATACATGCCCCCCACGACATTCCCCTGGTGCTCGGTCTGCTCGGTTATGTAGTTGGGCAGAAACGGTGTCCAGATAAGCATTACCACAAGTGCCGCCACAAGCATTATCAGGAAGGATCTCTTAATCGTCTTCTTTGCTATGAGATATTTCTTGCTGTTGCTCTTAACATACCTTATCTCAAGAAGGCGGAAAAAGAAGGCCTCAAGCCCAATAACAAAAAGCATCAGCACGGCGAAGTAGATAAAGGAATCAACCGGCACATATAACGGATTAATGCTGGCCCCCATCACATCCAGCATAAATAGAGAGACACCTATTATGATAGCAATCTCCATGAGATATGTGGCCAATCTCATTCTAAGTATTCTGTGGAGCCTGTAGCCCCCTTCCAGTTTATCCTCTGCTCTTACCATACTACCGAGAATATATTGCTTCCGTTGCACTTATAGTTTTCTGTTATATGAGATGGCTGTCGAGAAATCGGGCGGAAGTTTTATATGCTCCAACAATACTCCGCTATTATGAAGATATACCTGAAGATACAGTTCAGCAGTGAAGGGCCGTCCCCTCTGGATATCATAAAAAAGGTGGAAGAAGCCGGCTTCAAGCCGGTCGTTGGCGACTACGACTTTGCCACCCAGTTCGAGAACCCGGAGGACTATGGAGAGAAGGTAGAAACGCTCCATCATGCTCTCAGAGGAACAAAGGTCCAATACACCCTGAACACCAAAAAGGACTAAAAACGGCCTTCCGTGCACTCCTTTATTATACGCTCGTGGTCGAACGCCAGTTTTATTCCCCCAATCCCCGACAGGGGAACCAGCTTTATCTCCGAAGCGTCATCTCCCGGAGCAGGTGCAATATCCTCCGATACGGGCCTGAGAAGATAGGCCGCCGATACGGTTCTCCCTCTCGGATCCCTGTCAATATCCGAGAAGACACCGATAAGGGCCTCAATTCTGCAAATGAGGGCCGTCTCCTCTTTAACTTCCCTCAAAACACACTCTTCCAGCGTTTCTCCTTCCTCCAGAAAACCTCCGGGAAGGGCATACATACCCCTATACGGCTCATTCTTTCTCTTTATCAGAACCACATTCTCTCCCACAAGAATAACGGCATCCGCCGCAACATCAATTCTTCCGTATTTCAGGGTCTTTTCCATCCCTTCACGGGCCTTTTCATACTCGGCAAGTAGGTTTCCGGCCAGTGTCGTGAGAGATGTACTTCCCCCCCTGCTCCCCCCTCTCTCCGAGACCACCAGAGGTTCTCCGGCCGATTCGTTCATCTCCCTTATAACGCCCCACGCATGGCGGTAGGACATTCCCATCTCCTCGGCCGCCTTTCTCAGTGAGCCGGTTTCCGCAATAAGATTCAAAAGCCTTGCCCTCCCGTCTCCAAAGATGACTCTGCCGTCCCTCTCGACCCACATGCGGAATCTCTTCGTATAATCTGACATCTGCGCCTCCTGATTGTTCGCTTTAAATGTTAAAGGGTTTGGATGAAAAATGATTTACTTCAGCATGGGCATCCAGATGCCCTTTTCCTTTGCTGTTCTTATCGCTATGTCATAGCCTGCGTCAGCGTGTCTCACCACACCGGAGCCCGGGTCATTGCTGAGAACCCTGAGGATTCTCCTCTCCGCCGTATCCGTTCCGTCGGCAACAACAACAAGACCGGCATGAATGGAGTAGCCAATCCCCACCCCCCCGCCGTGATGTACCGATACCCATGTGGCACCGGATGCCGTGCTGAGCAGTGCATTCAGGATGGGCCAGTCCGCTATGGCATCGCTTCCGTCCTTCATGTCTTCCGTTTCCCTGTACGGAGAGGCAACGGAGCCAGTATCGTGGTGATCCCTTCCTATTACTATCGGGGCCTCCACCTCTCCATCTCTTACCAAGTCATTGAAAGCCTTGCCGGCTCTCGCCCTCTCGCCGAAATTGAGCCAGAGGATTCTGCTGGGAAGCCCCTGGAATTTCACCTTTTCCTCGGCCTCGTCCAGCCAGTGAAGGACATGCTTATTCTCCGGGAATAACTCCCTTATTTTGTCATCCGTCTTCTTTATGTCGTCGGGATTGCCTGAAAGCGCGGCCCATCGGAACGGCCCGCTTCCCTCGGAGAATAGGGGGCGTATGTACTCCGGAACATAGCCCGGAACCTCGAAAGCATCGGCGTATCCCGCCCTCTTGGCCTGTGCCCTTATGTTGTTGCCGTAATCGAAGGCCTTGGAGCCCATTCTTTTAAGGTTCACCATGGCCTCCACATGAATCTTTATGGATTCCAGCGCCTCCCTGTCGTATCTCTTCGGGTCGCTGCTCCGGAGAGCGTCGGCTTCTTCTATGGTATATCCTCTCGGCACATAGCCGGTTCTTATATCGTGGGCCGCAGTCTGGTCTGTAACCACATCGGGAACTATTCCCTTTTTCACAAGTTCCGGATACACATCCGCGGCATTGGCCCACAGCCCGATTGACAGCGTTTTTCCCTCTGCCAGCGCCTCGTCCTTCATCCTGAGGGCTTCATCAAGGCTGTCTGTCCAGGTATCCAGATACTTTCCCTCGATTCTCCTCTCAATGGCCCATTTATTCACTTCCACGATTAGTGCAACACCGTTATTCATCGTGATGGCAAGGGGCTGGGCACCCCCCATCTCTCCGAGACCGGAACTCAGGACCCATTTGCCGGAAAGGTCGTGCTGGCCGAACTCCTTCGTCGCAAGGGCACCGAGTGTCTCGTAGGTTCCCTGAAGAATGCCCTGTGTTCCTATATAAATCCATGAGCCTGCGGTCATCTGACCGTACATTATTAGCCCCCGTTCCTCAAGTTCTCTGAAATAATCCCAGTTCGCCCACTTCGGGACAAGCATGGAATTTACTATCAGAACTCTGGGGGCATCCGGATGGGTTTTAAACACGGCCACCGGTTTTCCCGATTGAACGAGAAGGGTGTCGTCATCATCCATCCTTTTCAGCGTCGCAACTATGGCATCGTAGGACTCCCAGTTTCTTGCCGCCTTTCCCGAACCACCGTAGACGATAAGATTCGCAGGGTCTTTGGCCACCTCCGGGTCCAGATTGTTCATCAGCATTCTCATTGGAGCCTCTGTGAGCCAGCTCTTGCATGTCAATTCAATTCCTCTGGGTGCTCTGATTGTCCTCAAACTATCACCGGGAAGGAGATAATGAGGTAACAGATAAAGTTTGCTTCCGTCCTGCACAAACTTCATTTATGAAAAGACCCATGCCCCATCGTGAAAATCCTGAAGAAAGACGAAAAAACAGGCACAATTCGTTTGAGAGTGGAAACGGATGACGACCTCTGGCATCTTTATAATATTGTCAGAGAAGGAGATGTAGTCCACGCCCTCACAGAAAGGAGAGAAGAGACGGCCTCCGACAAAATACGGAGCGAAAGGGGGGAGAAGAAGAAGATGGTGCTGGGCATACAGGTGGAAAAGGCGGAGTTTCACAAGTTTTCCGATAGGTTGAGGATTCTGGGCGTTATCGTTGACGGGCCGCAGGATCTCGGCTCCCATCACACGCTGAACATCGAGAAAGGGGATGCCCTGAGCATAACCAAAGAGTTGTGGAAAACACACGAACTCGAAAGACTGAGAGATGCTGTGCATGGCGCAAACCGGCCTGCGGTTATATTCGTATCCCTCGAGGATGACGAGGCGGTTGTTGCGCTCCTTTATCAGTATGGCATAAAGGAGATGGCGGGAATGAGAAGGTCCGGCGGGAAGATGTATGCATCCGGCGGAAAGGAGGATTACTACCGGGATATTGCCGATACCGTGAACCGACTGGCCCCGGAAAGCCCGATTATCCTCTGCGGCCCAGGATTCGCAAGGGAAGAACTCCTCTCCATTTTTAAGGAAAAATATCCGTCTCTGGCAAAAAGAACGAGAACGGTGGGCACAGGACAGGCAGGAATGGCGGGCATCCGTGAGATTATGAAAAACGGACTCTTACAGGACATTCTCCAGCAGAACCAGATGAACAGAGATATGCGGCTGGTTGAAGAATTGATGAAGAGAATCGGCATGAACGGGGCTGCGGCCTACGGTATGAACGAGGTCAGGGATGCCATTGAAGCTGGAGCCGTAGAAACCCTTCTCGTTCTGGACAGTGCTGTCAGGGACCATAATGCGGAGGAAATGATGAAAAAGGCGGAGGAAGGGGGGGGGAGGATTGCAATCATCTCCGGCACCCATGACGGAGGAAAGATGCTGGAATCCCTTGGAGGCATTGCCGCTCTGCTGAGGTATAAGATGTAACACCCGGAGAGGCGGGAGGCGGTCAATCTTTTATTAATGGAATCCATACCCCTGCCAATGGCAAATAAGAGCGGCTCCGGCAAGACCAGAAGCAGGACATCCTTTCAGATATTGTCCAGTATTCTCGGAGCACTGCTCAGCACCACCTCTCTGATGTATATCGCAACATACTTGGGGCCAAGCATACTGGGCACCTACGGCTATGCCCTTGCCATTATGGGACTAGTGACCTTCGCATCCGATATAGGGCTCTCGGCGGCGCACAGAAATATCCTGAAAAGAAGTAAGGATACTGGTAAGGCCAATGCCTCCTTCCTCCTCATAAAGGCCGTGTTTCTCGGAGTAATGGCCGTTCTCGGCATCACATTGATAGAAGTCTGGAAAACCGGACTGATAAACGGAGAAATGGAGATGAGCGGCGGCACAATCACGGCCATGTATGTCATTCTGCTCTACTACATTGTCAGCGGCCTCTCCTCCATTCCAACCACCACATTCATTGCAAGGAACGAGATGGCCAAGAGTCAGGTAGCGGGGCTCGTGGAGCACCTGATACGGGTTAGCCTGATTATATACATCGCCACATCGGCCTTTGGAACATCCCCGAATGTTGTGAGCCTTCTGGCATATGTTACTCTCGGTGCTTCGGTTATAGCGCTTGCTATGTACAGCATCCTATTCCTTAGCTGCCCCCTGAAGAGACCGGACAGGGAGTCTCTGAAAGCCTATATGAATCTCTCGTCCCCTCTTCTTGTGGTGAGTGTCATCGGAAGCCTGAACCTCTTTCTGGACAAGGTGCTGGTGGGCTACTTCTGGGGACCGTATGAGACCGGTCTCTACTTCGGCGTGCAGAGAATGAGCGTCTTCGTCATAACCTTTTCCTTCAGCATAGGCCTCATGATAATCCCCCCGATAACCGCGTATTTCAGGAGTCCGAAGGACACCGACACGGAGATACGCAGAATTGTGAACTTTGCCGAGCGCTACACATCCCTTATTGTCCTGCCCATTGTTGTCTTCTATGTGGTGTTTGGCAGGGATATAATCCATGTCTTCCTTTCCGATGCCTTTCTCCCCGCTTACAGAATCATGGTCATACTGGTTCTCAGCGGACTTATCGTTGCATATACACAGCCGTTTCGTGCTTTCGTTGCCGGTACCAACCTGAAACTGGTTAACAGGATTACCGCCGCTTCCCTATTTCTCAGCGTTATGCTTTATTTCGCCCTTATCCCTATTTCCTTCGGAGGCATCACCATGAGGGGGTGGGGGGGCTTCGGTGCGGCCGTAGCGACGCTGGCGGCATCCCTCGTTCCTCTGGTGGCATTCAGAGGCATCGCGTGGAAAGAGAACCACATCGTGCCGGAGAAGAGAATAGCAATACACATCGCTGCCGCTCTGATTATGGCCGGCAGTCTCGTGACAATGAAAATACTGCTGTTCCATATACTTACCGCCGGCATTCTTATCCTAATGAGTATTGCCGGAGGTATTATTTACGCCGCTATTCTTTACAAAGCCGGAGAGTTGAGCCGGGCGGATATGCGCTCTTTTAAGGAGCTGCTGAACCCGGAACTGGCGCTGAATTATGTGGCCGAGGAACTCCTCGGGAAGTGAAAGTAAAGTTTTAAAGCCCGCCGTTCTTATACACTACCGTCCCTGTGATGACAGAACCTTGCCGAATCGTGACGAGCCCTATGAGTGCTGAGGGACCTCTTCTTTTCTCTCCTTTTCGTCTTCATCTGTTTCTGTCGGCTTTATTGCTCTGGTGACGAACACAGCCATTACGCCGGCAAGAAGGAGAAAAACGATTGATACCGCACCGCTTTGAATCCCTTCGCTACTTTCTGGACCTACGGTTTCCGGTGTTTCCTTCGGCCCGGAGAGCGAGGAGGTGTTGTTCTTCGCATGGGCTGCCAGCGCCGGAAGTACCACCACGCTTACAAAGGAATGGGCGGTTCTTCCATAGATGTCGGAAACAACAACGGTTATGTTGTATGTGCCTGAAGCAGGAAAGCTCATGTTAAGCTGGGAACAGTCGTATGTTTCGTTCCCCACGCTCCAGACAACTCCCGATACGCTAGCAGCCGAAACCGAGAATCTCGGAACCAGCCGGACACTTTCGTTCTCTCTCATGATTACATCATCACCCAGAGTAACCGAAAGTAGAGGCTCGCTTATCCAGTCCTTTTCAAACAGAGAGACAAAATACGAGGCCACAGGCTCCGCCTTCACAATGACGCCCGCCTCCCTGTTCTCCTTCACCGAGTTCTCGTTCCAGTTTATGCTGGACACGAGAACCGAGCGGTTGTCCACGATAACACCTTTATTGTGCAGGTGCGTGAAGTTGTGGCAGTCGGAGATTATTTTGGCCTTCATGTTCAGCCCCCCCTCTTCCGCTAGTGAGTTGACATACTCCACGGTATCGTCGTTATCCACGCTGCTGTTCGGGTCAATGTTGTACCATGTGTTATCCAGAATTACCCGCACCTCGCATCCCCGTCTCGCTGCATCTATGACCGCTTCGAGATACGGGTTCGGATCTTGGGAAACGCTCCCGGTGTACCTGCTCCCCCAGTGCCTGTAGATATAGAACTGCTCCACATAAACGCTCTTCCGTGCGGATTTTATCATTCCCAGAACAGTATCTTCCGAAAGCGATGTGTCCGGGGACAGGACGGCGGTAACGCTGGCGTTTCCACTGTAGGCCATGGGCTCAATGATAGGGGATGTAACGGGCTGATGCGGATAAAAGCCTATGTCGGAGGAGTAGAACGGCATGTCCTCAATGTGGGCGATGTCTCTCATATCCGAGGCGGAATCGTTCTCAAATACCTGAGCAAAATATCCTGCAAGCTCCGGGCTGTCAATTACAAGGCCCCAGCCCCTGTTTCCCGTATGAGCGGGCGAAAAACCGTCCGAGCCCATGTTCTCGGACATAATCACAAGGCGGGAACCGTCTATAACCATGTATTTTGCGTGGTCGAACCTGTATCTGTCATTTATCTTATTCGCATAGTCGTTCACCATGAATCTTATGTCTATTCCTGCCGAGTGCATCCTCTGGCACAGAGATATTTCCTCCTCAGGAAGCCCGCCGACTGGCCCGCCTTCGAGGAGCATTGTAATATTTACACCCCTATCTGCAGCGCTGATGATATGGTTGGAAAGCGGGTACGAGGTGAATTCATAGACATTCAACAGTATGGAATAATTGGCGGAATCAATAGCTCCGGCAAGGACCTCGTAGGAGTTGTCAGGCGAGGAAAAAGCGGTTATGTTCATCCTGCCCGAAACAGAGAACGGAGGAAATGAAGAGCGGCCGATGCCGCTTATAATATGGTCCCAATCCGCCGATGTATTCGTATCCATGCAGGAGCCGTTTTCAATGGCCCTGTGTGCCACCTGTGTGGAATGGAATGGGAGTGCTGGCTCACCGACCCAGCCTGTTCCGCAGTATTCGGAATCGCCGTAAACATAGGCATCAACCACGAGAGAGCCACAATAAAGGAGGAGTTCATCACCATTGTTATTCATGCGAAATGTTCCGGAGTGTTTCATTGCCGACCAGTTGAGGTCTGTCACAAGGCCGGATTCCTCGAAATAACCCTCTGCGTTCTGGGCAAGTGTCAGGTGCGACAGTGGGCCTATGCTGGCATTATCGGGAAGGAAAACAGTCCCCTCGCCGTCAGAGAACGACCATTTGAGAAGGGATACCTCCTCCTCCGTAGGGTTATAGATAGTGAAAGATTCGGACAGTAGAGAGTAATAATATACATCCGTTATGAGAAGGGGGGCGTATTCCGCCTCTGCGGGTTTGCTGTAGTTGCCGGTCGTATTGTCCACGACATCTCCGAGGGGGCTTTCGGTATCGGTCGCATTGCTGCTTTGCGGGGCAGATTCCGGCTCCGAGACCGTGCTTTCTGCACCACCAGTATCGTTTGAAGCCTCTGAAACCGGCGGTACTTCTTCTCTATTCTCAAAACCGGGGGTTGGGATGCAGTGGCCCCATGTGTCGTTCAGCCTTCCTATGGTTTCGTTCTCTGCCACGGCCGGAACAGGTATGAACTCTCTCAAATCCGGAGAGCGGTCTATTGAGGTGCTATTCCCGTAGGCAACATAATCCACCACCGCTGAGCCGTTCATCAGGCATATGTCATCCCCCGTATTACTGAGGAATGCAGAATGCTTGAAAAGATAGAAATGAGCCGGACCGCTGTCGAAGTCAGTGGTGTTATTGCCGGAACCGGCGTGAAGAACGACAAAAGCGCCAGGGGGCATCTCCATCTGGGGAAATACGAAATCATCGGAGCCGTCCTGATCGGTTACAACCCAGCCGGTAACATTGACCGCTTCGCTTCCGTTGTTAAAGAGTTCCAGCCACTCCCCCTCTACCTCGGAACCGGTCGGGTTATACATCACCTCATTGATTCTTACGCTAATTCCCACAGAACTAACATTCGTTGTGAAAGTCGCTGCTCCCATAACGCTCCCCATGCCCAATAAAAACACGAAGAGGAGGGCCGTTGTCTTCATCATTATGGACTTCATGATGATTGAGTTGCGCATCCCTTTTATATACTAAAGTGTTGCAGGTAATACGGATGTAGCATCGAAGATGTATTATGCCTACTTCTTCAGGTAGATATGATACCGCCCCTTCTTCTTTCTCGTAACGGTCCCTTCTTTTAATAAGTGACCCAGTGCCATGTCTATCTCATCTCTGGAAAGCGAGAGTTTTCTGCTGAGGGATAGGGCGGTGCTGCCGCCCGGTTCTATGGAGTCAAGAATCCTGTCATCCGTTTTATTTCCCTCATTCCTTTTTGATGCGGTTTTTTCCTTCGATTTTCTTTCGGATTCGGCATCAGGAATCGTTCTGGTGGTTACAGAGTACTGAACTCCCGTCCCTTTGAGCGCCAGATGGATGCTGTCAAGGGCCTCGAAAAGGCTTTCACCCTGCTTCAGGCTCTTTTCAAAATCAAAATCGCCTATTATGGGAGAGCAGCTGATTCCCTTCAAGATGTGAATTACCTCGCTCGGCCTGGCCCCGTTACTGTCGAACTGCAGTTTGATGTAGGTCTTTATCATCGGGGGTATATGGGATTGGAAACTTAAAAGGCTTTCGTCACTCGATACGATAGCGTCTTTTCATTGATTCCAGCCGAGAAAGATAAATCTCCTCCGAAATCTCTCCCTCAATGAGAGAGTGGTCAAGAATCCTTTTCTCCGCCAGATACGCCAGATACATGCGCTTCCAGTGTCTCTCCGCCAGCTCGTCCGCATCTTCCAGGAGGATCTGCCCCGCATCGCTTAGTCTATAAAGAATCCTCGGCCTCCCTTCCGGCGGAAATATTGCATCTCTTTCCACAATTCCAAGAGCGTTAAGAAGAAGCAAATGCTTGTCAACCGACTGCCGCTTTAATTCAAGAGCCCGCGCGATATCCTCCGGATGTTCTCTCCCGTTTTTCAACTCTTCTATCACAGCCACTCTTGTTTTTGATGATAGAGCCTTCAATATCTCAAGCGTCTTCTCTTCCATGATTGGAGATGTTTTCGAACTATTTTAACTTTTCTTCTGATGTTATCTCTAAATGTGGTGAATAACTCTCCCGTTTTTCTGTCCGTATCTCATTTTATTTTAACAAAAGATATAAGTACTCCTCTGTCTATGACCTATGCATGACACAAAACATGAGAAAAAAACTGGAAGAACGCTACACAAACGGAGAGATAAGCGAAGAGGTATACAGATCCATACTCAAGGATATGGAAGAATACGGCGATAAAGAGGCCATGGAGGACGACACGGATATCCGTGATGATGAGAATGATAGACATGGGGGAGAAAATAGCACAGAGAAGAGAACCGGAGGCGTGAGCATATCCGGTTCTGGCACCCTCAAGCATGTAAAGGGAGAGTATCTGAAAATCGTGGGCTCCGGGAAGGTGGAAGGCGACATAGATGTTATAGAGATGAAGACTGCCGGTTCCTGCAAAGTAGAGGGAAATATACGGGCGGAGAGTATCGAGTGCGCCGGCTCCAGTAAAATAGAGGGGAATATAGACTCGAAAGAGGCGAAATTCGCCGGCTCAACGGCCATAGAAGGCAATCTGAACTCGGAGAAAATCTCACTTGCCGGCTCGGTGAAAATAGATGGAGATGTCATATGCATTCATTTCAAATCTGGGGGTTCGACGAAGATAGAAGGTGCCATTGCCGCAGATGAAAGGGTAGAATGCGGCGGGGTGCTCAGAGCTGCATCTCTCAAAACCGGCACCTTTTCCGGCAGAGGGGCTGTGAATATTGAAGAGACGGTAGTGGCCAAGGACTTCTCTCTCGCAATGAGCGGAACATCTTCCATGAAAAAACTGATGGCAGAGACCATTGACATACAGCCAGAGGGGGCAAAGAAAGGGCTGTCCAGGCTGTTTGAAAGAGGAGGAAGCCTAAAAATAGAACATATACACGGCACAACGATATATCTGGAAAATGTCATTGCGGATTATGTGGACGGGCAAGAGGTTGGTATTGGCCCCGGTTGCAAAATAGGTACTTTGAAGTCCCCGAACGCAAGAGTTCACGAGGGGGCCAAAATAAAGAAACGGGAGAACTGATTACTTCAAATCCACCCTTATCCCTCTCTCCAGCTCAATAACAGCATAGTGCCCGTCCATTGCGGCCCCGGGGTTGACAAACACCGTTCCAATATCCTTCATCGCCCCCTGAGACTCGTGTATGTGGCCGGATAGGACCATGATCGGATGCAGTTTTTTTACCATGCCCAGAAGTCTGTCGCTCCCCATGTGGCCCCTCGGAGACATATCATTGTATCCCTTTGGAGGGACATGTGAAACAATAATGAGGTCGGTTATCCGCGGGATTTCCATCATGGGCGGGGGGGAGCCGCCAAGGCCGACAAATGTGTATTTCTCAATCGGCCGGAACTCCTGATGAATGTTAACTCCGGCAGAGGTCAGCAGTTCACGAACCGCGGAAGGGTCGCAATTGCCGTGTACTGCAAGGGTCCGCACACTGCCTGCCGTATCCAGAACAGTGCGAGCATACTCGGAGGGACCGAAGTTCGTTATGTCCCCCGCAAGAACAAGAAGGTCGGGTCTGTCCCGTTGAAGCCTCTCCTTAAGAAGGTGCAGTGCGTTCTCGCTGGAGTGCAGGTCGCTCATGGCCAGTATCTTCATGCAATCACCGTTTTACCAGTTCAGTACAATACCGAGATTGAGGTTCTGGTATATAAGAATATAGGTCAGGACATAGCCAAGTATGGAGCCGCCGTTGAGCAGAGGGAGGCCAGCCTGCGGATTCCCTTTATTTACAAAGTGCATGAGAGCCATATAACCTATAAGTCCGCCAACCATTGTTCCCACGGCAACCCAGAGATTGGAAAGTCCGTTTGCCGGAAGATTCACATAGGCCGATGCCACGAGAATACCCGGTATAATTATATCCCCAAGCCCCATGAGCATCGCATCCCTCTCCTCTCCGCTGTCCACCTTCTTCCTGACATCTATGCCGTCCGCGAGTTTGTACCCCTTTTTTCGGGGCATAACCAGAAGCACGGGCAGGTTCATGCTGGTCACCCCTTCGGCAAGATCTATCATATGCTTTGTCTTGTAAACGGATATGGCGTCGTATACGGCCAGTCCTATGAGCAGTATTAGAGCCGGGAGGATTCCGAGGGACATTCCGAGTATCGCAATGACGCCAACCGCCACGAGAACGCCCACTACATCCAGAAGATACCATTCCGGCTTCACATAAAGCCTGTAAATAAGATATGCCGCTATTCCTATCGAGAGAAGGAGAAAAGGTATGTCCAGCGGAGGATAGATATAGAAAAGAATCGGGTCTATGACATACACTATGGTTATGCCGATGGATCCCATGAATACGGCCTTTATCAGCTTATCCAGACCGAATTTTATAACCAGAAGAATGATGCCCGTAAATATGAGAAGAAAAGCCATGTAGAAGATGGAATCCATGGGGTCGTTCGGGTTCTGAAAGGCTCTGTATTCCTCCGGGTATATCTCCACGGCGAGAATGAGAAGGGCAAGCATCTGGGATATGACATATATGATAGCCAGATTAAGGCCGGGAAGGTGGCGGTTGATACCGCTGTCCTCTGCTCCGCCCATGTTTCACCTCTATTCGTTGACCACGGTGCCGTAGGCCCTTGTTCCTCTCAGGGTCATTATCTTAACGCGCACCTCGGAGCCCTTGGTAGTTCCCGGCACATATATGATATACTTCCCGATTCTGGCCACTCCGTCCCCGCGATTGCCGACATCCTGTATCATCATGCTGTATACATTTCCGGGAACAAGGCTCGGCTCTCGACCTCTGCCGCTGGAACTTCCCTTCTTGACATGAACCGGACGCTTTGCACCGCATGCATCGCATTCAAGCATGAGGATGCGGCCTTCTCTGACAAGACGCGTGTCCGGCCTGCCGCACTCGGAACAGAGGACATATGTCTGAATATACTCATTAATACGCTCGGATATCAGTGACTCCGGCACCTTGGACCTGAAAACAACCCTCCGACCTTCAATACTCCCGGGCGTTCCGAGTTCTCTGAGAAGGAAGGCCAGAAGATGTTCCGGTTCCCTGTTTATACTCTCCGCTATATCTATAAAGTTGCGAACTATTGTGGTCTTTCCCTCGACCATTACCTCTGGCACCGGCACCTCGAAACGCTCGTGATTTGCTATCTCGTCAGGGAGCTGGCTCTTCGCGGATTCAAGCAATTTTTTGTATTCATCATCGTCCATGGGCATCACTTCACCATACGGGATAAATCGAGGGGCTTAAAAAGATTTACCTGAAAAATAGGGGAAGGAAAAGAAAGGGTTTACGGAATTTTTGGGTCCGGGACCACCTTTCTGCTGATGGATTCGCCATCCTTCAATATGGCACCGACCTCCTCCTGATTGACCTTGAGTTCGGCCTTTATCTCCTCCGGCTTCGGAATAGTACCCAGCACAGTATCCGCATCGCCGACCATCTTGGTCAATTCCTCAAAGGTGGTGGAAGCGTCTCTTGTATCCTGCTTGGCACTCACTCCGAGATATTCCGCAGCTCCTTCAACCAGTCTGCTGATCTCGAAGGGGAATATTATCTTGGTGGCCTGTCCGTTCGCCATGTTTTTGAGAGCATCAAGCGAGAGTACGGTGAGGGCCCTATGGTCCAGCGATGCCGAGCCGAAACTGAGAATTCTCAATTTCTGGGCCTCACCCTGCGCCCTCAGGATAAGAGATGTCCTCTCTCCTTCTGCGGTAAGAACCTTGGACTGTTTAACGCCCTCGGCCTTCAGTATGTTGGAGAGCTTTGCACCCTCTGCTTCCAGAATTGCAGCCCTCTTTTCTCCGTCGGCCCTGAGAATTGCAGCCCTCCTCTCTCTCTCTGCAGAGGTCTGCTCTTCCATGGCCTTCTTAACCCGCTCAACAGGGTCCACTTCCTTTATCTCCACGCCCTCAACCTTAACACCCCAGGGGTCGGTAGCCTTATCGAGGTCGTTTCTCAACCTGGCATTTATCACATGTCTGTTGGTGAGTATTTCGTCCAGCTCCATGTCACCGATTACGGACCTCAGATTCGTCTGGGCCAAGAATATCGTTGCAACCTTGTAGTTCTGTACCTCAAAGACTGCCTTTTTAGGGTCAATAACTTTTATATAAATTACCGCATCCACATTGGTGGGTGAGTTATCCTTGGTTATGACCTCCTGTCTCGGAACATCCATCGTCTGCGTCCTTTCATCCACTATTATTACCTCTCTTGCGAACGGCATCACCATGTGGAATCCGGGTTTGAGAATCTTCTTGAACTCTCCCATGAATGTATAAACCGCCTCTTCGTATGGTTTCACAATCACGAACATTCTGGGAAGCCACCACGCTGCGACCACAAAAATCACGAGGCCTGCAAGCATCAGGAATACTATGTCCATTTTATTACCTCCTTAGTTATTTTTCTTATCTATCAATGGTTTGACCGTAACATGAACGCCCTCACTGGCAACCACGACCACCGGGCTTCCTACACTAATCTCTCTATCGGAGGTGGCGCTCCACATGCTGTTGTTTATCTCCACCTTTCCGTCAAGGCTGTGGGGTATGACCTTCACCTTCACTATGCCCTTCTTCCCGACGATGCTGGATGCAACGGTGGTCTCGGGAGGTTCCTCGCCCCCATACCTTCTGTAGAACATTATCAAAGAGAGCAGCATCAAGAAGGACGCAAAGAAGGCCGCCAGTATGGAGATTGACGAAAAGAGATAGGCAGGGTTTACCAGAGCCATGAGGCCAAGCACCACCAGAAAGACACCCATAGCTGATATGAAGAAGCCGGGCATGGCCGGCTCGGCCAGTATCAGGATGATGCCGAGGACCAGCAGGATTATTGTTATCGTGTCCATGTTAATCGGTAGGATATGGAATATCTAGTATTTAAATTTATTGGCGATATATCGGGCCGATTAATTTATAAGCCCTGCGGGACTGAAAGTTTTTTATAGGTGTTGCATATACCCTCAATCCTGATTATACAACATGCCCCGATGGTGTAGCGGCCTATCATCCAGGCCTGTCGAGCCTGGGACACGGATTCAAATTCCGTTCGGGGCGCTTCAATTTCAATCCCTCATAGGTCTTATTCTTTCGATGCGAAGAATTTAAGAACATCTGTCAGGCCTTTCTGATTTCAATCCCTCATAGGTCTTATTCTTTCTCAATGCCCGCTTCCTGCCTGACATTCTTAACTTTAAGATTTCAATCCCTCATAGGTCTTATTCTTTCACCATGTTCTTTCTTGCGGCTAGCTCGTGAATTTCAATTTCAATCCCTCATAGGTCTTATTCTTTCGCTGCCGGAATCTCCACACCATTCCTGACTTCAAAGATTTCAATCCCTCATAGGTCTTATTCTTTCTTTGCGAGCCAGTTTCTCTGACCGACCGTTTTGCATAGAAATTTCAATCCCTCATAGGTCTTATTCTTTCTCTCTCAGACACTCCCAGCAGGAAGATACGCAATCGTATTTCAATCCCTCATAGGTCTTATTCTTTCGCCCATCCTGTACTACCGTCCAGAACGGCATAATTTGATTTCAATCCCTCATAGGTCTTATTCTTTCTTCAGAAGCATCCGCAGCTGACGATAAGAAATCCAATTTCAATCCCTCATAGGTCTTATTCTTTCGATTTACGGCAATAAGTAGTGGTTAGGACTCGGCGATATGATTTCAATCCCTAATAGGTCTTATTCTTTCAAAGAGCGAAGCCGGCATGGCGGGGGTGGAGACACTGATTTCAATCCCTCATAGGTCTTATTCTTTCAGAGAAGTAAAGTTTAAATACTATAACAAAGAACGCATTTCAATCCCTCATAGGTCTTATTCTTTCTGATGAGCTATTGCCGAGTATGCGGCCAGTGTTACGGATTTCAATCCCTCATAGGTCTTATTCTTTCACATACACAAACATGGGTATAATTGCACAGATGTGGGATTTCAATCCCTCATAGGTCTTATTCTTTCGGACTCTACCGTTAATAGAAACTGCCCGCAGTCAGTATTTCAATCCCTCATAGGTCTTATTCTTTCCTTACAACGTGAAGGATTATGACTCTTTGCTTGAAGATAATATTTCAATCCCTCATAGGTCTTATTCTTTCAGTCAGCTCAGGATATACATAGTTCGTTTCTTTCAAAATTTCAATCCCTCATAGGTCTTATTCTTTCTGAGATTGTCGATCTCATTCGTACCACCCATGGCCAGATTTCAATCCCTCATAGGTCTTATTCTTTCGGCCTGTCGTCGTCAACCATCCGGAAACGGGCGTGCTCAATTTCAATCCCTCATAGGTCTTATTCTTTCCTGACTTTGGAAGCCATAACTCCTCTTCCTCGGAATTGATTTCAATCCCTCATAGGTCTTATTCTTTCTCCCCTCTTGAAAATATTTTTAAGGGGGTTTATTCGAATTTCAATCCCTCATAGGTCTTATTCTTTCGCGGATGCTTCTGAAGAGGTATGGTTTGACCTTATCCATTTCAATCCCTCATAGGTCTTATTCTTTCGCACGACCCGATATCTTCTGAACGAGGACAGAGCGATTTCAATCCCTCATAGGTCTTATTCTTTCAGTCACCGTTCAGGCAACTGTAACTAAAATTCTAAAATTTCAATCCCTCATAGGTCTTATTCTTTCTGAGAACGATTGATGCAATGTTGGGGCGGCCTGATGTGCATTTCAATCCCTCATAGGTCTTATTCTTTCGCTATAAGCGCTGGTGTTGACGATGTTACGGGGGCTCTATTTCAATCCCTCATAGGTCTTATTCTTTCGGTTTCTTTTTATGTCGACGACGTTCTTAAATACTCATTTCAATCCCTCATAGGTCTTATTCTTTCTGTCGCATTTCAAACACCTTATATGACTCGTATCTACATTTCAATCCCTCATAGGTCTTATTCTTTCATTAAATACATAATCTTTAACCCCGTTTATAGTAACACATTTCAATCCCTCATAGGTCTTATTCTTTCTTTGCTTCATTTCCTCTCTGTAATACGTCATCCAGATTTCAATCCCTCATAGGTCTTATTCTTTCAGGATGTAAGAGTTTTAAAGGATGCCGTCATGCATATTTCAATCCCTCATAGGTCTTATTCTTTCTTTCTGTACAGCAATTTTCGTAGCAATTTTCCTTTGATTATTTCAATCCCTCATAGGTCTTATTCTTTCAATTTATTTGGAATGGGACTGCTGGTGAATGGTATAATTTCAATCCCTCATAGGTCTTATTCTTTCAATGGGGTACTAAAACCCGCTCGGTCCTCAATCCGGTATTTCAATCCCTCATAGGTCTTATTCTTTCTGGTTGTGCCTTCACCACCGGCAATGGCCTTGATGTTTGTATTTCAATCCCTCATAGGTCTTATTCTTTCGAGCATGATGGCATCCTCAAGCCACTTATTCCATGCTCTATTTCAATCCCTCATAGGTCTTATTCTTTCAAGGCCAAGCATGCCATTTGCAAGCCTGTATATCTTGATTTCAATCCCTCATAGGTCTTATTCTTTCCCCTCAAATTATGCCGTTCTGGACGGACTCACCGGCATTTCAATCCCTCATAGGTCTTATTCTTTCCTTATATAAATAAAGAAAAATGAAAGGGTTTATTCATTTCAATCCCTCATAGGTCTTATTCTTTCGAGTAAATAACATGTTTCGTGTCGCTGGTCTTAACGTATTTCAATCCCTCATAGGTCTTATTCTTTCACAGTGCGTACAACGGGCACTACTTCCTTGACGGAGAATTTCAATCCCTCATAGGTCTTATTCTTTCCCAACCAGCTGAAGAAAGCTGCATACGCTTCATTTACATTTCAATCCCTCATAGGTCTTATTCTTTCTGGCGTCGTATTCTCTTGATTTTTCTATATAACTCATTTCAATCCCTCATAGGTCTTATTCTTTCATATTTTCTATCCACACATCATCTGTTGCTGCATATGCATTTCAATCCCTCATAGGTCTTATTCTTTCACTTCCAACTTCATTTAATCTCCCCTGTACGGTATTAGATTTCAATCCCTCATAGGTCTTATTCTTTCTGTATGTCCTGTCAAAGCATTGTATGCCATTCCTATATTTCAATCCCTCATAGGTCTTATTCTTTCATTATGCCCAAGAGCGGTATTTATTGTCGCTCCAAGATTTCAATCCCTCATAGGTCTTATTCTTTCGATCTGGAACGGAAGTTCCGTTCAGTTTCAGTGAGATTTCAATCCCTCATAGGTCTTATTCTTTCATCTGTTCCCCTTCTACAAACTCGTCCCCAGAATCATTTCAATCCCTCATAGGTCTTATTCTTTCGGCTCTGTTTGAAGTACAGATAAAAGTTGATTCAAGATTTCAATCCCTCATAGGTCTTATTCTTTCTTATGATGATATAATCAATGACTGGGAAGCTCAGCAAGATTTCAATCCCTCATAGGTCTTATTCTTTCTTCGATGATTGGGAAGAAAGGCAATAATTTTCGTGTGAATTTCAATCCCTCATAGGTCTTATTCTTTCTAATCCGAATGGGTATATAACCACCAAATTGAAACGATATTTCAATCCCTCATAGGTCTTATTCTTTCTCTGAAAATACCATTACTCTTTCATCTTTGTTCTCAATTTCAATCCCTCATAGGTCTTATTCTTTCGCTTGCTGTCTACATATTCATAAATGTCTTTTCTCCGTAATTTCAATCCCTCATAGGTCTTATTCTTTCAGACACAAGCAGAGGATTCCAGGCCACCATCACAGTTGCATTTCAATCCCTCATAGGTCTTATTCTTTCCATTCTGTACATTATCTACAAGCTCTTTGCATATTTATTTCAATCCCTCATAGGTCTTATTCTTTCGGAAGTATCACTGCGTAGCGTGTGGAAGGGATTTCCATTTCAATCCCTCATAGGTCTTATTCTTTCTAAGTACAGAAGCTATAAAATCAGCAACAAGATAGAAATTTCAATCCCTCATAGGTCTTATTCTTTCCAGCCCAAAATAGCCGCTATAGTACTTAAAACCTGCGTTTTTTGCATAGGCCTGTCGTGTATATCAGGTATTGCCCTTTCTTTATATACTTCCACAACGGCCTAGAAAATATTCTGCGGCTCGGCCTTCGGCGTACCAATGGTATCCTTCTTCAGATACTTTTCGCTCTTTATCCTGTATATGTGGACCGCGTCCTCTTTTTTCTCCACAATTCTTTTTATCTCGTTCTTAAGGCGCATGAGCTCGGCCTCCGTGAGTTCCCCCTCAAAGACCGAGTTCTGTATCCATATAAGATACTGGCGGAGCAGCTTCTTGACCTTATTTACGCGCTTCACTCCCACATCGTAGACAACCACCACATACATACTACCACCACATCACAAAGGGCCGATATTCCTCGCCGCCGATAATGTGCTTCACGAGTTTATAGCATTCTAGCCTCATCAGCGTCCTGAACGATACCTTCCTTTTGAGCCGGCGATGCATTATGGTCTCGTTCAGCTTCTCCTCCCATGCCCGCAGGAACTTCTTCTTCCCCGCATCCGTGAGAAGAACATAGTTCATGTCCTTCTGAAAGTCCTTCAGCCCTATGATTCTCTTGTTCACCACCCTAAAAATGACTCTGTCCACTATTATAGGCTTGAATATCTCAGTTATATCCAGAGATAGGGAAAACCTCCTTTCCGACGGTTCGTGCAGGTAGGATATGGTGGGGTTGAGCTGCGTATTGTATATTTCTGAGAGCATGGCCGTATATATGAGCGAGTTCCCGAAACTTATCAGGGCGTTTATCGCATTCTCCGGCGGCCGCCTCGTCCTCTTCTCGAACCTGAAATCTCCCGGCAGTATCTCATCCCATGCACTGTAGTATCTTTCCCGTATCCTCCCCTCTATCTGCATTAATTCAGGAATCCCCCTGACGGTGTCTATTTCCGGAATGAGCGCCTCTATTTCTGCGGATACTCCTGCCACATCCTTCCCGTTCCTTTCGTAGTAGGAAAGGTTTTTTCGGATGTTCAGCGCCGCACCATTGACGAGCTTGGAGGCCAGTATCTGCCTTTTGCTCCGGTCAAGATAGTGCTCGGCCTGCTTCACGAGAGCGTGGCCGGATACCAGTTTCTCCCTCGGATAGAAGCTCCCTTCGTAGAATCCGTAGTAGTTGAAGAAGTGGATTGGAACTCCGTGCTTTGCGAGATAGGAAACAACGCCCGATGTGAAGGAGACCCTTCCGTAGGCGTAGATTGCGTATATCCTCTCCACAGGGATAGGGACCTTTCCTATCTCCTCCGCTATGTAATACACCGTGTTCTCATCTCTTTCCAGCCTTCCGTTCTTTGTCAGATAATAGTTATCCTTCATCCTCATCACCTCCGAAGCAGAACTCGAAGTATGCGCATTTTCTGCAGATTTTGCGGTATCTCGGTTCTATGTACGGGCCGGCGATTATCCGCCTTATATCCTCCTCTATCTCTGCTATCTCTGTGAAATCCCCCCCTTCCGGTATGATCTCCAGCGTATCCTTCAGGAGCGGATAGTTCAGAACGCCCGTGGCCTCAATCCCCATTCCACGGAGCCGATACAGGTAGTAGAGCAGTTGATACCTGTCCGCCTGTGTCATCTTCTTCGACTTCTTGACCTCGTGAATCTCCATCACATCCCCTTTTCTCACGAAATCCAGCTTCATGCCGGGCAGTTCTATCTCTTTTTTCTCTCTTCTGTAACTGTTCTCGTGTATCTCCTTCCCCTGACGCACTGCGTCGAACTCCCTTTCAAGGGTGATGTTGTGGGCAAATAACCAGAGTTTGGTATGACAGACGAAGTAGTAGGAAATCATAACGCCCGTGATATCGGGAAGGCCTGCCCCGCGCACATCTGAAGTCCGCCCCATGAATCCCTATTACATCGGTGGCATATAAAGGTTCCATATCTGTTTTTGCCTGTGATTATGAGTGTGAAGGAACTTTTTAATAGATGCTTACTGTTCAGTAACTTACTGAGTAGTAATGTGTTCTACGAGAGATAAGAATATGGTCTGAGGTTTTTTGACTGCGTGGGTGTGCGGGACATAAAGAGGATGATGAGGGGGATGGTGCACTGGGACCTCGAGCGCATTCAATCCCTAATTTCTTAAAACCGGCCGACCGAAAACTTTATACCTTAGAGGTATTATACCTTAGAGGTATGAAGTTCTATGACAGAGAGAAAGAGGTGGAATTCCTCAGGAGTCTGCAGGGCAGCTTCTTCGTTGCGGTCGTCGGGAGAAGACGGGTGGGAAAGACAAGGCTGGTGAACGAAGCCATGCCCGACCGGATATACCTTTTCGTCCCCGAAGACAAGGAGGAGAGGATGACCGCATCCGAGTGGTCCGAGCAGATAAAGAAAACCATGCCCATGCCCGAAAGCGGCGATATAACAGAGATCCTCGAATTTCTGCTCCAGAGCGGAAAGGTGGTCTTTATAGACGAGTTCCAGAACCTTGCGAAGATTCGAAAGGGCATAATTTCTGACATGCAGAGGCTTGTGGACACACATAAAGAGCGCGCGAAACTCGTGATAGCCGGTTCCTATGTCTCCATTATGAAGAAAATACTGACCGAAGCGAAAAGCCCTCTTTTTGGGAGAATAGATTTTACGATAAAACTCAGAGAACTGGACTTTGCCGTGGTCGCCCGGATTCTCGGAGAGATGGGGTACGGTGTTGGGGAGGCGGTTGAGTTCTACTCTGTGCTCGGAGGTATGCCGAAATACTACGAAATCCTGGAAAAAGCAGGAGGAAGCCCGAAGGAGTTCATAGAACGGATGTTCATAGACGAGCCGGCCCCATTCAGGTACGAGGGGGAGATGATTCTTAGAAACGAGATCGGCTCAGCATACCGAAACTATTTCTCCATACTGGAGGCCATAGCCACTGGAAAGAGCACAATGAACGAGATATCCAATTACCTCGGAAAGGAGCAGAGGTCCGTAACGAAGTATCTCGACTCTCTCATAAGGGATTACGAACTCGTGAGGAGGAAGACCCCTGTAACGGAGGATTTCCGGAGGTCGAAGAACGGGAGATACTTCATCGTGAACCCCTTCTTCAGGTTCTGGTCATACTTTGTGCACAGAAACATCTCCATGCTGGAGGAGGGAGATACGGAGAGGGCGAGAGAGGTGTTCAGGAAAGGTTTCAACCAGTATGTCTCCCAGATGTTCGAGGAACTGGCCGTGAATGCAGTGAAGGCCTCTATGCCCTATGAAAGGGTGGGCCAGTGGTGGAACAGGAAAGGAGAGGAGATAGACATCGTGGCCCTGAACGAGAGGAAAAAAGAGATACTCTTCGGAGAGGTGAAGTGGACGAACCGGCCGGTCGGCTGGAATGCGGTGGAGGAGTTGATGCGGAAGAAGGAACTGGTGAAGTGGCACAATGGGGAGAGAAGGGAAAAATTCCTGGTGGTGTCGAAGTCCGGGTTCACCAAGAAATGCCTTGAGAGGATGGACGATGAGGGGATAATGCACTGGGAGATGGAGGATGTGGGGAGGGGGATAAGGGGGTGAATTGAGTTATAGTATAACACCGATTTCCTTACTGAGGGCCTCTCTAACTCTTTCGACATCTAATCCATTTCGAAACGAGTAGATTTCTGAAGACTTGCTAGTGGAGTAGGTAATATCAAAATGCTCATCTTTGATAAGATATCCATTCTTTTTCAAATAGTTTTCTAGGTCTACATCTTTCTTACTAATGTTATTTATTGAGATAATAAACTGATTTAAAGCACTAGTTACTTTTCGACGAAGAAAGATTGCCTCGAATTTCTCCGTGGAACTAAAAACCTCCTTCCATACTTGAAAGAGATTTCTTGTGTTTACACCATTTCCAATCAAGACAGGATATTTTAGACAAAGGCTTTTCAATTGTTCATCTTCAAAGATATTTCTGATTTTTTCCATGTCGTATTCAGAGATTTCATTTTTGGGGATGAACTCATAACAAAGAAAGATATCAATTTTCTTAATTTTTTCTTCGATAACATCAACTGAATTGTTGACTTCCTTGTAGTGTAGGTCCATGATTTCTCTTTTGATGTAATCATAGATGTCTTTAGCAGGTTTTTTCACTTCTTCTGCTAAGTTATAGTAATATTCATCAAATCTTTTTTCGTTCAATATGCTTTCAAGTTCGTATGAATTAAACTGATTTGTAATTTTATATCGAGAGCTTCCTCCGTATATCATTTCAGATTCGTATCTATCACTTCGTTTTATATGAACTAAATAGAGTTTTGATTTCTCTGATTTATCCATATTTGCCTCTCTATTAATTCTCCCTGCTATCTGTTCTATGCTATCGATTATGGTAAAATCCCTTATTCCTATATCGCAATCAATGTCTACTCCAGCTTCGATTGATTGTGTGGAGATAATTATTTCTTTTTTCTTACTACTCCTTATTTCTTCTATGATTTTTCTTCGTCTTGGGCTGGAAAGAGTGCTATTAAGTAGGTATATTTCAAAGTCTTTAAATTCATCGGTTCTTGAAATTTGCTCGAACATTAGCCTAGAGGTGGCGACAGTGTTCAAGGTGATGAGAACCTTCAAGTCTCTATCAAAAGATTCTTTGAGCTCCCTATGGATCAATTCTTTAATCCCTTCCAGTGTTTCTATTTCTTTCTTAATGACTATTTGATTTCGTTTGAAAATCGGGTGATTGAGGTAGTTTTGTGGATTCTTTATGAGCGAAGGGACATCCATATTATCCAAGAAATAGTTCATATTGGGTAGGGTTGCACTCATCAGGATGAAATATATGTTTAGAGCTTTGCTCGCCTCTTGGATAAAGTCGTAGAACAGTCTGATGTTTTTATCACTTAAGGTCTGAACTTCATCTATTATAACTGTGCTATTGGCAAGATTGGCAAGTTTGTATCTATTGTTACCTCCGGTCTTTATGAAAGAGTTAAAGAAATTCACGGTTGTTATTATGTTCACTCTGTTATTCAAAAAATTGTCATCCATTATGAGCATTTGATGCAATGACCGGCCATTCTCTTCCTCATCGTTTGAAGCTTTATCCCAATAGGATTTAGAGTATATGTCCGAAATAAGTCCTATTGTATTTCCAAACAACTCTGAGTTGAAGAGGGTCTTCTCTATAACTTGGTAGTTCTGCTCTACAATGTTGATATATGGAAAAACATAGAATATTCTTTTTAGCCCATTCTTTTTTTGAAGGATCTTCAAAGCTAGTTTCATAGATATGTTCGTTTTACCTCCACCCGTGGGGACGGGGAGCATGAATATTCTGTGTTCTGTTTTTTCAAGAAGATATTCGATTCTTTCATCCGCCTCTATAAGCATCTCTCTCCGGATATCGTTGATAGTTTTAACAGCCCCCTTTCTGAGTTTTTGGTTATATGAAACCATTTCGAACGATTTCTGCATTTTCTTTACAGTTTCCTCGTCAAGCACATTTATAGAATATCTTTGAGAGAGGCCTTGTTCAAATTCAAATGTCGAATAAGCGTCACTAAGAACAAGGAGAGAATAAATAAGTTTCAGAAGAAGAAACAGCCTAGTCCAGTCGTCATCTCCTAGTTTTTCAAATACATCCGTTTCTATCTTGACCTCTTTGAACTCACATGAAATGTCGTTGCAAATCTTTTTGATTATATTTCTCTGTTTTTTCGCCTCGTCATACTGTTTTGTCGTATAATTCTTAAGTCTAGTATGATGGCGGTTAACAGTTTCTGTAATCAAATATATGATGTCGCATCTGTGGGGAAACTCCCGTGAAAGCAGAATCTCGAGAATTCTTTTGGAGTAATAGCTGTGAGTGCTGTCACCTAAAGGATGTTCTCCAGTTATTTTCTTCTGAAAATTCCCATTTATTTTTCCGATATCGTGATAGTATATGCTTAGCAGGAGAATCTTTTTGAAATCGGAGAGGGCCTCTTCCCCAAACAAGTATGACACACTACTATCTATAATATCTTCCAAAGAGTTTCTTTCCACAAGATACAGAAAGTAATCCAAGGCAAGCCTAGAGTGATCTTCCAGATATTCCCTTTTCCCATCTATTTTCCTTACATGTCCAGAGTAGAAGCTATGTGGGGGAATAAGGCTCAAGTCGAGATCATTAATCAACTTAGAGAATGTTCTAGAAGACATAGTATTTAATGCCGTCAATATCAATGAACTTGTTCGGTTCTTTGACAACAACTTTCGACCCTTGAGGATTAGGTATAGCCATAATCTTGTAGATGAACTTGTATCTCTCATCGAATCTTATGGGTAGCTGTTCGAGCCTCATTCCATCTCTGGTCTTTTCTTTGTCCAGATACTCGAAGGGGAATATGCTTCTGATAATGACCTCCTCGTCTTTGTTCGGTTTGGCAGGAGACACGCCTAGAGAATCTATGCTAGCGGGGAACTCATTTTTTCCAAGATATATTGGAAAAATAGATCTATTTTCTCTCACCATCTCAACTAATCTTTCATGAAGTTCATTTTTTTCATGCAGAATGATTCCTATCTCATAGTCTGGGCCTACCAAAATCTGTTCTTTTACAATCACATTTGTTCCTGAGAAATCTTTTCTATTATTAAGAAAACTGTTTAGGCTGTTGTAGTTTAGTATGAAACGAGGATACGATCCCAAATTCGGAGATATATAGACGAGAGTGTCGAAAAGTTCTCTGTAGAACTCAGGTTCAGTCCTGTTGTTCTTATATCCTGATAAACCAAGGATGGAGCCAATAAGACCAAGGAGCTGGGTCTTGGGAATTATCGTATATGTGTTCCTGAAATTGTTGCTTATAGGCTGGTTGAAATGAGCGAAATTCCCATACAGTCTAAACCTGAGCACATCTACAGAGTTATTTCTTGTCATTGCTTCACCTATAGTTTCATATCCCGATGTTCTCAACTTTGTTCTCGTAGTTCTCTTCTACTTTGACTCCATTTCTAATCGTTTCCATGACTTTGGAGTAGTCTACCACGGTCTTTCCATTTTCATTTTTTACTTCTACCAGATAGTTCAGATTGTTGAATACGAGGTTTTTCTCATTCTTGAACCAGACAAAACTTGCAGTTTCCACTCCAAACATCGATGTGGAATTGACCTCATTCACAGCGTATTTTAGAGCATCTTTCAGTTTTTCTATATCTCCCTCTGTTATCTCTATACCTTGTTTGTTGGCAGCATTGAGATCCAGAACTACATCATAGACATAATAGACATCGTCTGCTCTTGCCTGCTCTCCTATCGTTGTCTGTTGAGATTCTTTGCTTTTTTCATTTGGATTCCTATATGGCGAGAGTATGCTCGACGAATATATATTTGATTTATCATATCTATTAACGCCATAGCTTATCTGACAGGGGCCGGTTATAGATATGTTGCTATCGACTGCGAATACTACTCCAAAGAGCCTAACATCTATGAAACTTAAGAGGTCTTTCAGTATTGTTTCTTCATCAGGCAGTTCTTCTCTACCCGTCTTTTTCAGATAGTTCTCTTTAAGGGTAAGATACCTCTGTTTCTTTTCTCCCTCATCTCCATAGAAATCCTGTTCCCGCCTCACGAACACTTTGTCTTTACCATCATTTGCAAAGTATTCTCTTATGCAGTACTTCAGAGCTTTGTCAGTGGCATATATGGTTCCATCGGGCAGTCTTCTCGGCAAGCCATCAAATCCCGCATTGAAATTGGCGTTCTTTGCGTTCACCACAACTATTCCATTATATCTCATTCTTCATCACCTCCATTTTCTTCTTCTTTATTATTTCCATATAAATGGTTTCTGTCAAAATAACCAGTATATATGGCTATCTTGTTGTCTTTATAAGGGTTTTTGAAATCAAAGGCTAAAGCCTCTTTCATCATGTTATGGAATCTTCGGTTGTTGTCCAGATATTCATTGTGTGAATATTTCTCAAGAACATCCACAAGTCTCTGTTTCAAAGTCTCCATGTCATTCACATTTAATGTGTACTTTGTGAACAACTTCAGTCTGTTTTCTGCAACACTTTCACTCAGAAGATAGTAGAACAGTTGACCTATAAAATAGCTAGCTTCGAATTCGTTCTCTATCTTCATATTTTCCAAGTTCTCTAGTTTTTCTTCCATTTCTTCATACATATTCACTATATCACCTCCTTCTTTTCCAAGGAAATATACTTGTAGTAAACAAGCAATATTTTTCTTATTTTTTTGGCCCCTATTTTCATCTCGTCTCTGAAGTTCTCATTTTCTATAAGTTCCGAGAGAAGCTCCCTGAACATTCTTGTATGAATTCTGTCTTTAAAAAGAGATGCATTATTGAAAAACAAGAAATTTCGAATAGGTTCATTATACTCTATTATTTTAAGTTTTAAGAAGGGATGAAGAGATTTAATGAGATTCTTAGGGTTTGTTTCAAAGAGTGATTTCGATAATGTGTTATTGAAAACCACATCATAATCCAGCAAAAGGCTCAGTTTATTCCATTCGTTTCCCAGTGGATCCGAGCCTGTTTCAATAACTGTATCATACAACGGAACATCTCTTATGTTTCTCTTCAGGTCATCATCCAGATTGAATTTGAAATCGCTTACATATCTGAATTCTATATTTTTTATTTTTGGATCTGTCGTAAGCAGAATATAATCAAACGGTTTGGAGTGATTTTTATCGTATATCTTTTTAAGCATTGAAAGAATTCCTTTCGCCTGCTGAGAATAGTCTTTGTAATCGTCTGTATGCACCGTAATTGTTGTAGGAAAAGCAAAGCGATACAGTTTATATTTTTTTAGGTACTCAAAGAAATAGTATGTTTTAAGAGCGCATTCTTCACACACTGGATAGTCATTCGTCGATTTGCTTCTTATATTTGTCATAAATCTTGTCGGTTTTCTCAGTAAAAATTTTCTATCTTTCCCCAAATCAAATGTGTTTCCTTGGGTAAGCATATACAAAGGACCTTCTTTTCCGCATGCACTGCATATGCCAGAGTCAGTTACCCTGTACTTCAAAACCCTTCTCGCTAGGTAGACTTTAAACATCGGGTGGAATTTTTCAATATCTGTTTCTGGAGGAAGAAAAACAAGATAGTCGCCTTTTTTTATTTCTGTGTTTGCCCATAGGGGGAACACACCTTCATGTCCATTCTCCCATAGTTCCAGAACAGCGTCACAAGATTTTCCCATTTTATAGTAATAGTCTGTTGTTTCCAAGTCTTTCCGAAAATCAGCAATTTTCCGTTTGATTCCATCATTATCAGCGTTTATTAATTTTTCAGTTAGCTTGAAATGAAAGGAAGAATGCGACATCAGGCCTTTGTTCTTTCCTATATTGTTTGCATTGTTATGCGTTGGATTTACAAAACTATTCGCTTTCAGAAATCTTAATAGATCTTCTCTATTTGAGTATTTGCTCAGAATATCGTTTGAGCTCGAAGTTTCATCCACATTCCCTATGTCTGTTTCTATTGATTCTTTACCATCAAGCGGTATAATTATTACTTTACTTTTCTGGGAAGCATTTTCACTCCCTTCAAGAAGAGAGATGTATTCATCAACACTGAACAGATTAACTATGAAATTATACAAAAACCCCACCTCGGAAACTGTTTTGGCTTATACTTTAACTCCATGTGGTCCCTTATTACATTCCTATATTTAAAGATAACTACTTATTCCACCCCAATCGCCCCCATCCCCTGCGAATTCCTGCTCCCTATACCTGTATCCCAGATAAACCGGAGAACTTCTGGGTCCCCCTCCGCGTCAAACACGGCCATAGACCCTCTCCACCAGTTTCCGGTGATGTTTATCCGCTTGGAGCGAAAGGATAGTATGCTGCCTATTCTGAAATCGATATCCGCATCCTTCCCCTGTACATGGAGTACTTCTTCCTCGTGTTCTCGGCCTTTACAACAACGCCCCATACAAGACTTTCAAAGACAGAATCGCCCTTGTATATGAGATAACAGAGGAATCCATTGATGAAATTACGGAGACCACTGAAGGAGACAAAAAAATTGTTAAAGTTGTTCATAAGACTGTAAAGAAAATTGAAGAGGGTGCAGATAAATGGAAGTTAAAGAAGATCCTTTATGAATACTCATTTACGATGCCCGCATACTACCTTGAAAAGTACAGATGGTCCATTATCAGCCACGAATTCAAGGGCTTTTATGTGGCCAAATTTAAAGAGCAAGATTCAGAGAGGGTAGAGAAATATGGTTTCGATGAAATCAGGCATGAAATAGACGAACAAATGATTAATATTATCTAGACTTGATTTGGCTTTCTTATCTGCATTTTGCCCTGACCATCTATCTCCCCCACACAATCACAATAATCTTAAATAGTATGATACCTTTTAGTATTATATGAAATTCTACGACCGCACAGCCGAGATGGAGGAACTGGAACGCATCCATGACCTTTCCGCCGGTACCATGCACATGACCGTCATTGTCGGCCGAAGGCGCGTCGGGAAGACAAGGCTGGTTGAGGAATTCGTAGGAAAGAGGCCGCACATATACTTCTTTGTCTCCCGAAAGAGCTCGCCCATGCTCCTTGAGGATTTTTCGGAGGCCATTCGGGAATTTTTTGGAACCTCTCCTCACTTTACCAGATGGGATGACCTTTTCGAGTACATATTCGTGCATTCTGGAGGGCAGATGGTGCTGGCTATCGATGAGTTCCAGAACTTTCGCTACTCCGCTCCTGAAGTCTTTTCCATCCTGCAAAAGGCCTATGACAGGCATAAAGAGAGGGGGGGTGTGCACATAATCGCCCTTGGCTCCTACATATCCATGATGACGAAGATATTTCAGGACTCCAAAGAGCCTCTCTTCGGCAGGGCCACTGAGATTATGCATCTTCGGGAATTAACTGCCCGAACGGTCTTTTCAATCACTTCCGATATGGGCTTTTCTCCGGAGGAGGGCATGGAACTCTATTCCGTATTCGGCGGTCTTCCGAAGTACTATGTCATGCTGGATGAACAGGGACTGAAGGGGGCGAAGGTGCCTGAGATACTGAAAAAATCGTTCTTCAGCGATTTTCCGCTTCTGAGGGACGAGGTAAAGAGCATGCTGGTTGAGGACTTCGGGGCGAACTACAGCGTACCCTTCTCCATTCTTGAGGCCATCGCTCACGGATACGGGAGGTTCACGGAAATCTCCGATAAGACGGGGATTAAAAGGGAAAGCCTCTCCAAGTACATTCAGACACTCAGGGATGATTTCGGCCTCATAACTGCAATAAGTCCAGTAACAAAGGACAGAAGGAGTAAGAGCACCAGATACCGCATATCTGACAACCTCATCGATTTCTGGTTCAGGTTCGTATTCAGTCAGAGTTCGCTCATTGAGACAGGAAACTTCGATGCCGCACTAGCTAGAGCCCTTGCAAGCCTTCCCGCATTCGTATCAGCAAGGTTTGAGGATGTTGTAAGGGATAGTGTGAGGAAGAAACTGGGCTATGAGATAACCGGCTCATGGTGGTCCCGCACAGGCGAGGAGATCGATGTACTGGCTCTGAGTCGGGGAAAAAGAGAGGCCCTGTTCGGAGAAGTCAAGTGGAGAAACAGAAAAATAGCGTGCAAAGCTCTTGAGGACCTGAAAAGAAAGGCCGAACTCACTGGTCTGGGTGGATCTAAAAAGAGGTATCTCATGGTTTCCAAATCTGGCTTTACTGAGAAATGCATTGAACAGATGGACGATGAAGGGGTAATCCACTGGGGCCTGAACGATGTTCTCTCATTACTCTAGCTTCTTTCCACTTCGAGGCACCCCATCCCCTGAGAGTTCCTGCTCCCGATTCCCGTGTCCCACAGAAACCTGAGAACCTCCGGGTCTCCCTCGGCGTCGAACACCGCCATGGAGCCCCTCCACCAGTTACCCGCAATATTTACACGCTTGGATCGAAAAGAGAATATCTCCCCTATTTTAAAATCAATCTTCGTTTCCTTCCCTCTGTACATGGAGTATTTCTTTTGTGTGTTCTCCACAAGCCTCTCTTTCCATTTTTCATCCGTGGCCATAAGATCTCGGCGGGGTGAGTTTCCGTCATCGATGTATATGGGTGAAAGGCTCCTGAACCTCACCTTTCCTTTGAATACCGGAGTTTCCGCTATTTCTATTCTTTCGATCTCAAAAGATTGCCCAAGCAGGCCGAGTTCTCCTGTTGTCAGCATACCGGATATGGTGGATTCGAGAATTCTTGAATCAACGGAGGAGAAATAGAAGGACGCTCTGCTTCCGGGTAGAAGCTCTATTCTGTCCCCTTTTATCGCCGCTTTCGGAACGCGCAGGTAGGAGAAGTTGAAGAACTTGAAACTCCCGGAGTGGTGCAGTTCCGATGACAGGTCCGGATTCGCTTCCTCTATAAAATGATACAGGGCCGACGAAAGAGCGTGCTGGTAGTTGATGGAAAACTCGCTGCGGTTGCTGGCCCTCATATATACCCTGCTCTTCATGGTTCCGTAATGGCGGGGAGATTATAAAGGGTTTGTTCCTATGTGAATCTTGTGCCGCAGTACGGGCAAATAAGGCTGTCTTCCGGTATTTTCCTGCCGCAGTTCGGGCAGTGTCTCCCCCTTGCCATGTACTCCTGCCGCATTCTGGCCACCTGAGCGTATTTTTCGGTTGCAATACTCCTCGCAAGCATTACGGCCCCTGCAATCAGAATTATCGGTGCGACAACGAGGCACAGGATAAAAACGGGAAATACGACGCTCATGTCCATCCCGTGGAGTATGCCGTAAAGGTCAAAAAACAGCCCTCCTA
Organism: archaeon; assembly: GCA_024281315.1. Taxonomy (GTDB): domain Archaea; phylum Thermoplasmatota; class Thermoplasmata; order JAJSAE01; family JAJSAE01; genus JAJSAE01. The sequence continues at coordinate 54,899 of JAJSAE010000060.1, forward strand.
TCAGAATGCCGAATCCGAGGAGGACAAGGGCGATTGCTCTGGATTTCTTCGGCGCTCTGGACCCCGACACAATCCAGGGGGACTGCATCGCTCCACCGGCCGGAATAGCCTGCCCGTCTGTTTGTTCCATGGATCTATTTAGGAGGAACTGCTATAAATCCTTTCTCCGTCGAGATGCGAGGGAAAGTCGGCCGCTTAAGCGAGAAATAGAGAAACGGGTCAGTAGGCGATGGATTCCAGCCCGTACTCGGCCAGCTTTATGTCCTTCCTCTTCCTTTCCAGATATCGATACACAGTGGAGTGTTCGCTCCCGCTGAGCAGCATATCAACCGCGTTCTTGGCAATGGTGAGTTCCATGAGCGGCCCGATGATTGCCACGGTGTTTCCGTAAACCGACATATTGACCTCTGCCGTCTCCTCTATCTTCTTCCGTGTCTTCCCGTTGGAGCCGATTATTCTGGCCCTCATCCTTCGTACATGGTTGTTCTTCTTCCCCACATAATCCCTGATGTCCAGCATCTCCATGTAGAAGTCGTCCCTGAGGAGATAGAAGGCCTTTTTCGGGGAGAATCCGCGGGCTATGGCCTTCACTATGTCTCTGGCCTTCAATGCGAGAACAGGGTCCTTCGCCCCGCTCTCGTCTATCTCCACCTCTCCCTCCTCCGAATTTATGCGGAGCCGGACACCTGTCTGCCGCTCAATGCTGGCTCTGACCCTGCCCTCCTGACCGATGAGGACTGCAACGCGCTCCAGAGGTATTTTTACATAGAAGGTCATCTCTATCGCTCCCTAACCTGTAATAGTTGTATTTAAAAATGTCGCTCCGAATGGGGGCTGTGGAGTACGAAAATTATTTTGCCATAGTTTAAAGAGGGAAGGAAGCGTTATCCGATGTGACGAAATAAGCAATAAAAAATTAAGATAGATGATGCGATACTGCACTGAAATTAGATATTTCGGCAGGATTGGGGCGGAGCGAATACAAAAATAAAGAAGATTAACGAATGAATAAGGAGCGCCCCCTCGAATTGCTTTGCATTCCGTTATCCAAACACTTCCATCTCAGTCTACCCAAGTCTCTCCTCAATAACCCTCACAACCTCTTCTATGCCCTCCCCCGTGGTTGAGGATATGCTTATTACGCCTTCCCTTTCCTTCACACCGAATTCTCTCCACATGTCCACCTTATTGTGCAGGATAACAATCTCTCTGCCGCCAAAGACCTCTCCTATGCCCGATAACAGCGAGTTCTGGTATTCCATGTCGTACCCGCAGGTCTCGGACGGGTCGAACACAAAGAGGATAAGCGCATCCAGATGCCGTAGCGCGGTTATGGCCTGAAGTTCGATTGCGTTCCTCTCCTCCATCGGCCTGTCGAGGATGCCAGGAGTGTCTATTATCTGCACCCTCCGCACATTTCTCCCCTCGCCCACATCCCTGTGGCCCAGCAGAATTCCCTTGGTTGTAAAGGGGTACGAAGCAACTTCCGGGCTTGCGGATGAAAGGTGCGAAACAAGCAGGCTCTTTCCCACATTCGGGGCCCCGGCAACCACCACAATGGGGGCGGATGTGTCTATATCCGGCAGTGCCCTCATGGTATTTCTCACTCTGTTGAGAAAGAGCAGTTCCGGGTCTATTCTCTCAATTATTGAGGAGATTCTCCCGTAGGCCGCCTTTCGTATCCTTATTATTTCTGCAACATCGTCGGACATCTTTATCTCTCTCACGGCCCCTCTGGATATCTTCTGCACCATATCTGAGGCCCATTGAAGGTTCTTCAGGGAGCGGTCCATCTTTTCGATGCCCCCCAGTGCGGCGTCCATGAGTTCCCTGTAAAATGGCTCCATTTCCTCCGATTTCGGGAAGGAGCGGATATACTTGGAAAAGGTGGACTGAACGATATTGCTCACCGAGTCCAGTTTGGTTATGGAGAGCTTTCTCTCGTACCTTACCCTATTTCTGTCGCTCACCTCCACCTTTGCGGCGCGACCCATGGCCTTGTCGAGCAGTTCCGATGCGGTTAGCACCGTGGGAATTTTGTTGTACACAATGCACCCATTCCCCTGCAGTTCATAAAACTTCCGCAGCACTTTCACCGACCCCTGCTACTAAACCTTAAATATAGAGAGAACATTCTAATTTCTGAAAAAGGTGATCTAATGAAAAAAATCTCGAAAGACGATAATGCTTGGATATATCTAATAACCAATCCAATAATTCTCGGAGCTATCGCCGTAGTAATTATTGCAATAATAATCTGGTTAACGGCCGCAACTCCAGGACTTGCACTTATTGGTTTTATTCTTCTAATAGCGCCATTCGGCTCCGTAGGTCCCATAAAAATATACTTCCCAAAGGGGATTTATATTATAAGTCCGGTTGGCTTCGCTCTACTCCTCATAGGATACTTCGGAATATTTAATCTATAACCCCCAGCAAGACAAAAAGCCAATACTCAACTGAAAAAGAAAAGACTACCTTGTGCCAAAATACTTTCACTCACCCCCTCTGTCAACAGAGATATACCTCCCCAGCGATGGAGCGGTATGAACGAGAACACCCCAAAACGGGAGCACCACTCCGCGAGAGATGCGAGGAGCGGAAAGGGGTGCCCGGTCTGCGGCGGCCCCCTCGTCCACGCCGAGGGCTGCCTGAAGTGCCTCTACTGCGGGTACGGACTGTGTGATTAGAGAAGAAAGAGGGTCAGCGATTGAGTATGAAATAATCGGCGTACTCAGTGCTGGACCGGAACCTGTCAAGCACTTCCCTGAGAGGATTCGCAAAGCGGTATCTCCTCCCCCTCGTGTTGCCGCTCGCCACGAGCAGACCGGCATTGACCAGTTCATTCAGCCTTCTCCTCACGGTTTCATACCCGACCCCATCTACCCAGCTGTTCGCCTCTCCTACCGTAAACGCTCCACCGGTCTCCCTTGCCCAAAGAACTATTCTCAGCGAAGTCTCGTCAAGACCCTTTCCCAGGAAGTCTCTCTCTGAAAAGTACTTATCCGCCGCTCTGTATCCCTCAAGAATGGCGGAGGAAACAAAATCTATAAGAACGGAATAATCGCCCTTTTCGTCGGTCCATCCCAGAAGGGAGTAATAGAGCTCAGGGTCCCTTAAAATATTCTCCTCAATCATGCACAGGTGAATGTTCGAAAGAGATCTCTGCAGGTAGGCCCTCAACAGAAACCGCCCGATACGCCCATTTCCGTTCTCGAAGGGGTGGATGCTCTCAAACTCGTGAAAAAAGACCGTGGCCGCCACAATCGGGTCGTAGGCGGGAGCGCCTTCATTAACCCATTCGATTAGGGCCTTCATCTCCTTCTCGATATGCTCCGGAGGCGCCGCTATGAATGTCTCGAACCCGCTGTCCGTCTGGACGCTACTCTTCACGCTTCTATACTCTCCCGCACCATCTATTACCCCTCTGAACATAAGGGAATGCAGCCTTGGAACCATCTCTTCGCTCCACGGAAGATTGAAGGCTCCGCCTATCATGAAAAGCAGGGCCGAGACATGATTGGAGACCTCAATATGCGCGGAATCCCTTTCTATCACCTCTTCTCCGGCGGTGCTTCTCCGTGTCAACCTCCGAACCTCGGACTCGTCAAGGGGGTTCCCCTCTATCTTAGTGGAATAGTGTATGCTGGAAGCTAGAGCATCGTTGAAAAAGTCCATGTAATCATCTTCGCCCGGAAGAAAACCGCCCATTCTGGAATCCATTTCCCTGATTTCCTTTACTCTGTCCGCATAATCCAGGGGTACCTTTATTGTCGGGCGAACCTTTCTTCTGTGCCGGACCGGATAACCGGACGGCCTGTAATCGCTGAATCTATAATCCTCTATTGTCATGGTTATTGAGACAATGAACCAGGACATATTTAAGTATTTCGGTATTGTCAAACGAAATTGTGATAATAATTGCAGACATAACGCTCTCTCCCGCTTTCAGCCCGCGCAAAACCTTAATAAGTGGATATACACATACCCACGGGATGAGATTCCAAAAAAAGTGGCTCCTCCTTCCCGGTCTGATAATGCTCTTCGGCGGCCTCGATGTGCTGATTCTACTCAGCCATACCAGCCGCCTTGTCGGCCTCGCTTTGTTCATAATCGGAGGAGGAATGGTTTACTACTCCGCCGGAGGAATGATAAAAGAGGAGCAGGGGAACCTCGGCACAAAAATCATGAACGGCCTTACTCTGGACGGAAAGTTGCTCCCGCTATTTCCGGCCGCCGGCATATCCCTCATAATATTTGTAATCCTATTCAACCTCAGGGTTAGCGACTATTTAGATCTCGGCAGCCACGACTATGTGACGCTCCTTCTGGCAGGGACGCTTCTGGCCTATCGATACATCCCGAACAAGTATGATTTTGAAAGGGATTGGCTTCTCCTCTTCTTCACGCTTCTATTCTTCATACTTGTGGTCCCGCTGACGGTTCACGAGATTATGGTGGGAGGACTTAACGAAAACACGAACTCGCCCTTTGTTTACTACCTTCTGGCGGAGCCCGTAGCCTCCCTTATCTCCGTTCTCGGTGTGCCGGCAGAGGCGTACATCAACCCGATGAGGGGGGTTGTGGTTAATTACCTACTTCAAAGCGGCGGTTCCGGAGAGGTGATAATAGGCATATCCTGTACCGGCCTCTACTCGGTGAGTATATTCATATCCGCATTCACCGCCTTCATCCTTCTGGAATACAACAGACTGGACAGAAAGGTGGCTGTTCTTCTGACGGCAGGCGTAATAACCGCATATGTGGCAAACATCCTGAGAATGAGCATAATCGTCATGGTGGGGAGTTACTACGGCCCGGCTGCACTCCTATGGACACATAACAATCTTGGGACATTCATCTTTCTCGGCTGGATCACCCTATTCTGGGGGGTTGCCTACAGGTATCTGGATATAAGAAACGACATTGAGGAAAGGACAGAGGAATAGTAATGACATGGGACTGCCCCTCGCCGTTAATGCTTATTTTCTGATTTATAGCCCCCGATTCTCGAGTTTCCGGTTCATATAGTCCATCTTCTCTTCCAGCGCTCGGGACTGTATAGCCAGTGCGACATCTCCTCTCGTTTTGTCAAGGATTCCCCTTGCGATATCCTGCTTCCTCCTGACGGCAATTATGGCATCCGGATAGTTAAAGCGCATGATGGCGGAGAAAAGAGATTCCATCTGCTCAAGAAGACGGACCGCGGCCTCCACCTTTCCGAGGCGCAGGGCATCCAAAAGGGCCCTCCTCAACTCCCCTATTACATCCCCCATCCCAAGAATGAAGGATGTGGAACTTATGCCCATCTCTCTGGGTGTTTTCAGGGGACAGTCATAGAGAATGCTGTACAATATCTCTGCTTCGGCCATCTCCTGAAATGCGGTCTCAACATATCCCGCAGCATAGAGATCGGGATGTTCCGTCAAAAGGCTGCGAAGGGAAAGGACCTCCTCCTCTGCGGTTTGCATCGGGGTGGAAACATCCTCTTTCAGATGAATTCCGTGAATAATATCCCGGCACAATCTGGTTATGGAACGCCCGGATTTCAGGGCGATTTCCCTGACAGCGTCCTTCTCGTCCAGTTCTATCTGTATCTGCTCAATGGTGGCCTGAAGATTCTGCATGAAGGGGGAATGGTAAGGAGGCTTATAACACTTCTGGCATCTAAAGCCCCATCTTTTCCATGAGTTCCTCAATGCCCTTTTCGTGCTTTGCGTCCGTAAGAACAGGGGGCGCCCCGGG
>JAJSAE010000061.1 GCA_024281315.1 archaeon
CAGCTATCGTCAACTACTGGTTTCTGTGGCATTTTTTCATCTCCTTTCCCGCAATCTGCGGTTCTGAGCAGAGAATGGAGCAAGGGTATATATGCTTTATGTGATAAGATATGGCAATGGACAGAATTGCCCATCATCTGTGAAACATATTATCGGCGGCATCAGCGGCCATTTGAAGCCCTTTTCCAGACAGTGTTCTTGCCTGTGTTTCGACATAATCCACTTTCCCTTCCATTTTCTCCATCATGCCGGCAGGCATTTCCGCCCTCTTCCCCCAGAATGAAAGCATCTCGTGTTTTGCGGATGCCCTTGCACGAAAGAGAAGATAGGAACCGGTTATCAGGGTTATCATGGCCAGAATTGACAGCCACCGGACATATCCCAGAAGAATGCGATCGGTAACCGCCCCTTCCAGAAAACTCAGGAGAAGCGTGAACACCGTCCAGCCCACAATAAAAAACGCGCCGATAAGAAGAGAGATGTCATCGGCCATCCCGAAGGCTCCTGTTATTGTTCCCTTTCCGCTGAGACGCCTGGCCATAAATTCCCTGTCGTGTATGGTATAGGCCATCTTTTTTCCAACGGATATGCCGGAGATAATCCCAAGAAGCGTGAATACGGTAACAACGACGAACATATAAAGAGAAAGGCCAGCATCATAGGAGGCGGGCAATACGATGGAAAAGAGCACGGCTGAGAAGATTAGCGTCATCACCCCGGGTATTGCAGATCTCTTCCTCATCACACCACAATATGCCATTCCGGGAGGAACTATTTATTGCTTTGCCTACCGTTATCTCATTTGCGAATGGCCTGTTACAATATCCTGCTCTTTCTCAGCCAGTCTATGTCGCTTATGTAGATATCCCGTATGTCCTTTATGCCGTGTACAACCATCATTAGCCGCTCAAGGCCGAATCCCCATGCCAGAACAGGTTCTTCTATTCCGAAGGGTGCAAGAACTTCGGGCCGAAACATTCCCGCCCCTCCCAACTCCATCCACTGGCCGTTGAAAAATACATCGGCCTCAATGGATGGTTCGGTGTAGGGGAAATAGGCAGGCCTTATTCTTATCTTCTCAAAGCCCATTCTCGCATAGAAATCCTTAATCACTCCGATAAGCATGGAGAGGCTGGCCCCTTTCTCCATTATGATTCCCTCGATCTGCGTGAATTCCGGCAGATGCGTGGAGTCCATACTCTCCTTCCTGAAGACCTTGCCTATTGCAAAGGCGCGAACAGGTGGTTCAGTGTGTTTCGAGAGGTATTTTATGGTGTTAACGGTGGTATGTGTCCTGAGAATCGGGTTTTCCGCAGTCTCGTGGTCCATATTGTATCCCCATCCTGCGGAGCCGCTGTCCCCTCCGTTCAGGTGTATCTCCTTTACTTTTTCATAGAGTTCTTCATCCGCTATTTCTATCCTTTCGGGACGGGAAAGGAAGAGTGTGTCCTGCATCTCCCTTGCCGGATGGTCCTGCGGTATGAAAAGAACATCCATGTCCCAGAACATCGATTGAACATACTCTCCGTCTATCTCGGTAAAGCCCATTTCAAGGAATATGCGCTTCACATCCTCGATCACCCTGCTTCTCAGATGTTTTTTTCCTCCGTATATTTCCGGTGCAAAGGCGGTTACATCGTATCTGCGGAGGCTTACCTCTCTCCACTTGCCGGTCTGAATGAGTTCCGGAGTGAGCTGGGCGACCTCCTCCTTTATGCGGAGATCCATGCTAGCAATCTCGCGGCCGAACTCCGTAAGGGTAACCTCCCTGCTTACCTCCTGCCTCTCTTTTATGTATTCCTGACGGGAGCGGAGGAGTTTCAGGGCCTTCTTATCCGTTATGGCATCTTCCGGCAGTTCGTCGGCAGCACCCAGCAGTTCCAGAAGACGCTCATCTCCGCCCTTCTCATCAAGGGCGTCTCTTCCGCTGGTTGTCATGTTCAGGACGGTCTTTCCGCCCTCCTTCGATATGTTAGCCCACCCCTTTCTTTTCAGCCATCCGAGGATAATGGGAACCTCCCGTTCCTTCACCTTTCCGCTCTTTTTCAGTTCTTCAAGGGTCGCCGTCCCCCTTTTTTTCCAGAGAAACTTGAGAGCCCTGCGTTCCGGGAGGCTTTTCGTGGCATACTGTCTCTTCTTCAGGGAGTAATAGGTGATATTCCTTTCCTTCACCTTCACGAGATTCTTCGATGAGAGCCAGGAGAGGGCGTTCATTACCTCAACCATGCTGCCGAACTTTCCGGCTTTCACGATATCCTCCGGCCCGACACCGTTCGGTAGATCCCTTAAAGCCGCGAGAACCCTCTTTTCCTGCGGACTGAGCTGTTCCACGAGGTCTTCCTTATCCTGACTCATGCAGGGAGAAAAGACGGGATGATTAAAGAGTTTTTGCCTTCGGATAGAGAGAACATCGTGAGCCGACATCTGCAAGTCCATCGGAAATTATTAATACTGCGGCGGCATATATACGCAATACAATGAAAACTCTGGTGCTTGCGGTAGACAGGGATGATGACCTCGGGCAGAAGGTTGGAATCGAAGGCCCGGTCGTAGGGAGAGCGGAGATGCTGGATGCCGCAATGAAGTTCGCACTTGCGGACCCGGAGGACACCGATATGAACTCCATGTTTTCGGCTATTCGATACTTCGATGACCTGCTCAAAAGAGGAATAGAGGCGGAGGTGGCCCTCATTACAGGCGACCCGGAGGTGGGCTTCAAATCGGATCAGGTACTCAATACCCAGATAGACATGGTTCTGGAGAAGGTCAAACCGGAATCCGTGGTTCTGGTGAGCGACGGTGCGGAGGACGAGTACATCTACCCCATGATTGCGTCTCGCGTGAAAATAGACTCGGTAAGAAAGGTTTATGTCCGGCAGAACCAGAGCATTGAGGGGACATACTATCTGATAAGCAAGGCCCTTAAGGATGTTAAACTGAGGGCCAAGCTCATAGCCCCGATTGCCCTGATACTTATAATGTACGGCCTTGTGGACCTTTCGCCGAGGCTTTACAAACTCAGCACGGGGGCCGCAGGAATAGAAAGTCTCTCTGCCATGGGGCCGGGAGCCATAAGCATAACCGTGGGTATCTATCTCGTGGGCTGGGCCTATCAGGTGGTAAGGCACACAAAAGATCTTCTGGCAAAGGCAAGCAGGGCGGCACAGAGGGGAAGCGTCTTCATTCCCTTTGTCTTTGTCTCGGTCATATTCCTCATTCTCGGCATTCTTTTCGGCCTCGATTCCCTTTCCAGAAAGAGTGCTTCCATATCCGGTGATATTGTAATGCTCATATCCGCAATGGTCTGGCCATGGGTCTTTTCCGTATTCTTCTTCGAACTGGGAAAAACAATAAACGATTACATCCATCATTCCGGCATACGGATGGACCTTGTTGTCATGATAATATCCGTGTTTGCTCTGGGCTTCATTATACAGGGGGCTCTGGACGCTGTGGAGTACTTCACATCCAGCAGCGGTGTCAATCCGTTCATAATCGTTCTTGAGATAACCACCGGCATCCTTATTGCGGTCTTCGGGGCCGTAATGAGTTCCACTATCTTTCCGGCCGGAAGCGAAGAGGAGAAGCAGGTATCACTATGATTATCGATGACTGGCTTCCGATTTACAGAGAGATATTAGCATCCTTCGGATACAGCGAGGATGAGGATAGGAAAGCAGCAGTAATTCTGGACAGACTGATGGAAAAGTGCGATGTTACAGACCCGGAAGGCCTAGAAAAACTTCTGAAAGGAAGAAGGGTTCTGGTTGTGGGGCCTGCCCATATAGGAGAAAACGGGGTGAAAGGCTTCGATACGGTTATTGCGGCCGACGGGGGAATAGAAAATGCGGTGGAGATGGGTCTGAAACCGGAGATAATCGTTACCGACCTTGATGCGCCTCCCCCCGCGCTAAAAATGGAATTCCGTGCGAATGAAAACGGCGCATTAATGGTCATACATGCACACGGAGACAATATTTTCGCACTTGAAAGATACCTGCCCGGGATAAAAGGGGCGCTGATGGGGACTACACAGACAGTGCCGTTAGGAAGAATACAGAACTTCGGGGGATTTACCGACGGGGACCGGGCGGCGACCATTGCGGCGCATTTCGGAGCAGCTGAGATTGCCTTGGCTGGCTTTGATTTCGAAAACCCCGTTCCGAAAGAAGGGAAGGATACCGAGATAAAGAGGAAAAAAATGGAATGGGCCCGACGCATAATCGGAATGGCGAACCCTCAACCTTATATTCTACCGCGAGATTAAGAGTGCATGAAATATGTGTACTGCGAGGACTGCAGGGAGGCCTTTCCAGCCCCTACTATGGGAACGCAAAAATGTCCGAGGTGCGGAACGGAAAGCTACCCTGTCCTTGTCAAGAGAGGAATCAACGGCCTGTTAGCATATATTATGGCACTTGGAATTATTATCCTAATTGTCATTCACTATGTAGAAGGGAGCGGTTCCGACATTATACTGACGCCCGTGGGAATCGTACTGGCGGCCCTGTTTCTCTACTTCTCCATGCTCGACAACAGGCACATGAAAGAGAAGGCCGCAGAGATGGCCAGAGAGAAGTACGAGCTCATCTGAGATAGAGGTTGATGCCGTTCTCCCCCATGCCCCTCACATAGACGAATGGGTCCTCCGTATTGGCATCCCTCTTTCTTTTCAGTATCTCCTCCAGCATGGCTTCGCTATTATCCGCCAGATGCACCGCTTCCGCTTCCGGGAACATGGGGACCTTGGGGGAGCCGTATTCCATCCTTCCATGATGGCTGAGGATTATGTGAATCATCTTTCTCCTCAATAACTCCGGGAATTCCGGAATTCCATCCATCCACCTTTCCACCATGCCGGCACCGATGTAAATGTGGCCCAGAAGCGTTCCGTCCTCGGTAGGGTTTATGTTGGTGGTTATCTTCATCTCCTTTGCCTTGCCGATATCGTGCAGAATCGCACCGGTAATGACCAAGTCCCGATTCAGTTCAGGGAACTCCGTACACAGCGAATCCGCTATTCTCACGACTTTAAGGGTGTGGTGAAGCAGACCTCCCGAAAGATTGGAGTGATGCGTCACGGAGGCGGGGGCATCAATAAATTCGGCCATGAATTCCCTGTCGGAGAAGAATCTGTCCAGAAGTTCTTTCAGATGGACATCCTTTACGCTACCGGCAAGCTCCATGAGCTCCTTGAGTAAAGCTCCCTTATCCTCCACGGATTCGATGAAATCCGAGACATCGTATTCTTCCGGCTTTGCTGGGGTTACGGTCTGGCCGTCCCACTCGTTCACATGTATTTCCAGATTGTTGTTCCACTCCCTTACAATACCATATACATTGACTATATCGCCCACAGAGAATGGTGCATATATGCCCTCCACCCTTCCTTTCTCGGCGCCCCCCCAGTACTTGATATCTATGACTCCCGTACGGTCGGCCACCCTCAACTCAAAGCGGTAGCCTCTCTTGTACTCCTGCACGGGTTTCTTAATTTTTACGGAAAACTGGCCCTTTACCACCTGTCCCGCCCTCAGGTCCTTTATGTACACGCCTTTTCTTTCGCTTGCCGCAGCTTCCTGCTTCTCATCCTGGCCTATCTGGGTTGGGGCATCCGTTTCTTTATCTTTATTGCCGTTCCACATGTCAATCGTCTTTTTCTCCATGCAATCACCTCATCTCGTACCTGTTGCCGTATATCATCGCAACCACATTATCGAACCACTTCTTGAAGGTTTCCAATCCGTCATCGGTGGTGTGAACCGGCATCACCATTTTCGGCCCGATGGTCTCTACCATATCCTTTATCTCATCCCGGGATGCGTGGCCGCTTACATGGGCCGTCTTCATCCCTTTGAGGAGGTTGAATCTGTCAAGCCATCTTGTCATTTTCTCCCAGTCCAGCTCCATTTCATCGTCGAACGGCTCGGTGGATGACTTGATGTACAGGGAGCCTTCCGGCGGCCTGAGGTCTATCAACTCCGTAATCTGGTAGTTGTTCAGGGAGAGAATATACTTTCCCGGCTCGCTCCGGAGGTCCTTCCAGCATACAATTCTGTCGCTATGCTCCGCTATGAAGTCTCTGAAACCGACGCTGTTGTAGTCCGTCTGCCATGTGTCCGTTGCGCTCCCGTCCCTGTTGCATATCTCCCCGTATCCGGCTCTTTTCACGAATATTCGGAGATGTTCATCCTTCAGAGGATTTGCAATGTCTTTCTCCCTTCTCAGAAGCTCTTTTTCATAAAGGCCGCTCATAATCATGGCCTGCTGCGGGCTCACTGCCAGTATGCGATCGCTGTCAACCGCCGCACGGTAAAAGCTCATCAGCCGGTCTATATCCCTTTCCGGAAAATTTACGATGACCATACCGTTCTTTATCTCCGAGATATAATCGGTAACTCCGGCCTCGATATCACCCTCCGTTTCGAAATCATCGGGGGTGGTGTTGTCGTAAAGCCCATCTTTTTTTCTCTCTCCCTCTTTTTTCAGGCCCTGCTTTCTCGCCACCCTCGTGCCCTCGGTGATAAGGAGGTCTATATCCTCGGAAGCGGCCTTTTTCACGAAGTTCCTCGTGTATTCCGGGTGCTTGCCGTGAAACCGGAGGTCACCGGTGTAGGCAATGGTGCCGGCGGAAGTGTGAATAATGTATGCGGCGGCACCGGGAAGGCTGTGGTCAACCCGCAGCATCTCTATCTCCATATCGTTGATTTTTCCGGCTCTGGCAGACAGGGGGTGTTCCCACTTTTCCCGTTCGCCGCTCCTGTTCTTTTCGATTCTGGATCGGCCTCCGTTCCTGTTGGTGTAATACCTGAACCTTTCCCCGTCTCTTATGTTGTGCACCTGATTGCTGGCCTCCTCCATCCGCCTCATGACCTCGATTGTGATATCGCTGGCATAGAACGGTGTCCTCTCGTTCAAAAGGTTCAACTGGCCGGTGTGGTCCATGTGGGCGTGGGATATGAGAACGGCATTTACGGGCCGAACGGGGCCGGCATAACCGTCGTGCCTCAGGTAGTCGGCGCGGTAAATCTCGGGTATCGCAGGGATTGCTCCCATCTCGAAGTAGTCGTTAAGGCCGTTAGAGTCCCGGAGTTTCAGAAAGTCGGAGAAAAAGTATTGATTGCTTATGGAAAAGCGATAACCGAAGTCCAGAAATACCGATGTATCCCTGTCCCTGAGAAGAATCTGATTGCCGCCAATCTCTCTGGCCCCGCCGTAAACCGTTATATCGACGCTCATGGGAATGAGATGGACGGAGGATATATTAGGGTAATGGTGGGGTGAGTGAAAGTGAGTCTATTACCTCAACAACACCCCATCTTTCACCACCGTCTTTACCAGATTCACCCCAAAATGATACGGCAGGCATCTGTAATTCTTTGCATCCAGAACGATCAGGTCGGCCTTTTTCCCCACCTCTATGCTTCCGATTTCATCGCCGAGGCCGATGGCATAGGCCGCATTTATGGTGCTGGCCGTTATGGCCTCTTCCGGTGTCATCCTCATCATGTACGACGAGAGAGAAACGATAAACTGCATGGATTCCGTCCAGCAGTTCGGGTTCAGGTCGGTTGCCACGGCCACAGCCATCCCTTTTTCTATCATCTTCCTTGCGTCTGCATATTCCTTTTCCATTAGGGAATACGGTGTTCCGGGAAGGAGTACACCTATCACACCCGCATCGGCCATTATCTCCACCTCCTCTTCCGTAGTCTTAAGCAGATGTTCCGCGGATATTGCGCCCAATTCTGCGGCAAGAGCCGCACCGCCGAGATTCTCTATCTCATCGGCGTGTATCTTCAGGCCGAAGCCCATATCCTTAGCAGCACTGAGAAAGCGCAGGGAATCCTCACGGGAGAAGACATTCCTCTCGCAGAAGATATCCACGAATTTTGCCAGCTTTTCCTCCTTCACAACGGGCAGAACGCTGTCGATGATGAAGTCAATATACTTCGACGAACTCTCGAACTCCGGAGGTATCGCATGCGCTCCTAAAAATGTGGGGATAAGGTCAATCTCCGTTTCTTCGTTCAGGTCAGCAATGGCCTCCAGGGATTTTATCTCCGTTTCAAGGTCAAGGCCGTACCCGCTCTTCGCCTCTGCGGTGGTGGTGCCAAAGGAGAGCATTGTCTTTACCCGCCGTTTCGCCTCGGCAATCAGCTGCTCCTTCGATGCCCCCCTTGTTTCTCTGACTGTGGAAAGTATGCCACCGCCCCGCTCCAGGATTTCAAGGTATGAAAGACCCTGCAGTTTCATGGCCATTTCATTCTCCCTTGAGCCTGCGTAGATGAGATGGGTATGTGGGTCCACGAATCCGGGCATTACAACACCCATTTCCGCATCAATGATGGAATCTCCGTCAAGGTTCGGCTCAATGGCCGCTATTCTCCCGTCCCTTATGCCGATGTCCAGTCCCTTCTCCACACCGATTTCCGACATCTCCCCTCCGTGTCTGGCACGGGCGGGGCCCGCAAGGGTGACTATCTCTCCTGTACCCTTTATGACAAGATCAAAATTCATTCTATCCCTCTCTGTCCTCTATTCTTACTCCCTCTCTGTCAATTCTCACATGAATTGGCCGGCCGCCCATGAGCTCAATATCCCTCATGACCGTTTCCGGCTCGTCGGTGAGGGCCACCATGCTGCCGCCGCCTCCCGCACCCGTAAGTTTTGCGCCGTAGGAGTGCTTTCTGGCTGCGTCTATGAGTTTCTCCAGTTTCGGGTGGCTGACACCCAGGCTGAACAGGTGGCTCTGATTCTCGTTCATGAGTTCCCCCAGCCTACTCTTATCGCCGAATTTCAAGGCCTCCACGCCTTCCAGTGCTATGGCCTCAATCTCGTTTATGATCTGCATCCCGGCTCCGCTCCCATCAACGAACTTTTTCACCTTATCAACCATGCTGGCCGTGGATGATCTAACACCCGTAACGCCCACAACAAAATCGAGGTCGGAGGGAAGTTCCAGAGAACTGACATACCATCTGTTCATTTTTCCGTTATTTGCCTCTTTTTCGATGGTCCAGAGTACATTATCTCCTTCGGGCCCCACCATAACCGCACCGCCGTTTGTGGATGTGGAGGTATCAGTGGGGCTGGCCCGCCCCTGAACCTCATACTCCGTGAGGAATGCATTGAGGGCCACGCTCTTTCTTGAAAATCGCACCCGCATTTGAAGGAGGGCAGCAACCGTTGCAACGCTGAGGGCCGCAGAGGAACCGAGGCCTGATGCCGGCGGAAGATTGCTGTGCGTCCTGATATTCAGAGGCCCATTGTTCCACAGCCGTTTCACCGCGCTGTTGACATACGAGCGGCCGCCTCCGTGATGCTTTCCGTCAATCATCGGCCTGTCCGACCTGCGAATGCTCACCTCAATCCTTCTGTCCACGGCAATGGCTATGGCTGGCTTTCCGTAAACCACCGCATGCTCTCCGAACAGAATGAATTTCCCGGGGGCCGATGCTGTGACCATGAGAGAGCAAAAGAAAGGGGGAATTTAAGGGTTTTGCAGTTATAAGAAGGGTGGTGACCGCAATTAATATGGAATATTAGATCATATGTCCCATCTTTAAACTTTGGCAGGATAATCTCCGTATTCTACGACAAAATTGGGCCGGAGAAATCATTAAGTACTCTCCCATCTTCTTGCACACATGGATTTGCTGACAGCCCTCATTCTCGGCATCGTACAGGGAGTTACCGAGTGGCTCCCCATCAGTAGTTCCGCTCATCTCGTCATATTCCAGCACATACTCGGAGTTCAGAACAATCCCGTGCTCTTCGACGCAGTGGTCCATATGGGCACGCTCTTTGCAGTCCTTCTGGCCACCCGAAAGTTCGTCTGGAGGATATTCACAGCCTCGCTCCTCGCTCTGAAAGGGAATCCGCTGGAGAACATAAGGAAGGATGTAGATGCCAGAACCGGATACGGAGCCGTGCTGGCAACCGTGCCCATAGTCATAGCCGGCCTTCTGCTCCAGAATTACATCGAAGCGGCCTTCTCTTCTCTCTGGATAGTTGCAATCACCCTTCCGATAACCGGTATCGTTCTTTTCTCCGTAAAGGGGAGAATGGGTGAAAAAAAGGAGCCGTCGTTATCCTCCGCAGCCGTGATAGGCGTGGCCCAGGTATTCGCACTCATCCCCGGAATATCCCGCTCCGGCACCACCATTGTGGCGGGCATACACACCGGGCTGGAGAGGGATTCCGCCGCTCGTTTTTCGTTCCTCATGGCTATTCTGGCCATTGCGGGTGCGGGCACTCTGGAAGTGTATAAAGCGCTCCACGGGACCATTGATGTGGATATAGCACCTCTGGCCGCAGGCTTCCTTTCCTCCCTCATTGTGGGCTACATATCCGTTAAGGCCCTGCTTAAAATCATCGTTACCGAGAGGTTCCACTACTTTGCGTACTACTGCTGGGCCGTGGGAGGTGCACTTCTCATATACCTGCTGGTTCTCTGATTATTCCAGATAAACGCCAACCCTCCAAGGAAGTGCGGCCCTTGATTTACCTGCCGGGTCATATATATCCTCGTCGTCCTCTCTGAAGAGCAGGATCTCCTGTCCCATCTCTCTTTTCATGTACTCCGCATTGGCAGCAAGGAACGCCCCCGCACCCTTCAGGAACGGAAGCCGCTTTTTCATGTCCGGCCTCTTTCTCAGCTCTCCCGCAAGGTTCTTTACGAAGTTCTGGACCGCCTTCCCATGTTTTCTTATCTCCGGATTCTGCATGGCTTCCTTCAATATGAGGCCAATTTCCGGCTTTTCCATAGACAGAGCGATATCGGTTACCTTCCACTTCCATTCAGCAGCGGTGTATATCACGGTCTTCTTTGCCTTCTTTCCCGTGACCCTTATAATCTCCCGTATGTCGTTCATGGTTTCTTCTAGGAAGGATTCCAGTTCCAGGGTCTCGTCGGAAATTCTTTTCGTATGCGGCTCCGGGAACCTCTCCAGCGAGACAAAGGTGTTGTGGCCTAGGTCGTGCCATATCTCCTCCGCCAGATGTGGCGTTACCGGTGCCACTGCCCTTACCCAGATATCCAGAACCTCGGCTATGATCTCCTCGTTCTCTCCGCCCCTCTTCATGTACCTGCGGATGTCGTTCATCATCTCAAAATAGACAATGGTGCTCATCCCTCTCATGTCGAACGAATCCATCATCTTCCTAATATTTTCAAGGTGTATGTTGAATTTCGATACGAGCCAGCGGTCTATCTCCTTCCTCTCTGCCCCGCCATAGTTCGTGAGTTCCTGCACAAGGGCCCATATTCTTCCGAGGCGGCTCCTGTAATTCAGTGCAGCCTTCTCGTCCCACTCCACATCCACGAACGGAGAGGCAATATGGGAATAATAGAGGCGCATGGCATCTATGCCGAATCTCTCTGCCGCGTCGGGTATGGGCTCGGCTCCTCCTTTGGACTTGGATATCTTCCCTCCCTTCATGGTCAGGTACCAGTGGACGAGGATTCCGCGGGGCCAGTCTTTTTTATCTAGAATTGCAACATGATTCATGAGGAAGACCGGAAAATGAACGGTCATGTGCTCCTTGCCGCCGAGGTTAATATCCAGAGGATACCAGTACTCGAAATCGGAGCGGATTTTCTCCGCCGTTTCTCGGGGGATTCCAGTGGATTTCTCGACCTGTTCCGCACTTCCTCTCCCGAGATATATGTAGTCGAAGAACTCCTCGGTCATCTGCTCCTCCCTGATGCTGCCGTCGTTTGCATACTTCGACACGACATAGTAGGCAGGATAGAGCGTCGAATCGGATATGGCCTCGATAATCCACTTTTTATATAGAGGGAAGGGCGTTCCAATCCAGCGGCCCATGCGGACACAGGCCCTCTCCTTAAACCAGTCCAGAATATCAATAATGTTGTTAGCGTAGTCTGGGGGGAGGATTTTCATCCTTTCGGCGTGCTCCCTGCTCTTCTCCGTCAGTTCCGGGTCGCCGTAGTTTATGAACCACTGGTCCGGTATCTTCTTCACCACAACCGGCGCACCGCACCTGCATACAACCTCCTCGGAGAAGTCGTACATGATGTCGGCCCCCCCCTCCTCAATCATTCGCCGCTTTATCTCCTCCTTGGCCTGCTCCACCGGCATTCCCGCATACTCGCCGCAGTTCTCGTTCATCTTGCCGGAATGGAAGCCTGCGCTGTAAATCTCCTTCTTGGCATCCTCCAGCTTCGGGTCGCGCTGGTTCTCTATGCCGAGTTTCTCGCATATCTCCACCGCGGGCATCGGGCCCCAGCCCTTTGTTTCTATGATGGGAATAACCTCTATTTTCCTCACCATCTCAGGGTCAAGGCCGTATTTCTCGCACATCTCCGGGTCTCTTTGAAGGTCGTAAAGCCCCATCCAGTCCGCCGGGGCATCGGACGGGACGCTGGTAACGAGCCCTGTCCCCACATTCGGGTCGCAGAACTCCGATGGGAGAATAGGGATTTCCCTGTGAATCATGGGGGCGGTGCATCTCTTTCCTATGAGTTCTCTCCCTTCAATCTCGCCTAGAATTTCCACGCCGTCCTTCTGGTACTTCAGTTTCTCCGCGGCCTCCCGGCTGATAATCCAGACCTCATCCCCTACTTTTGCCCTCACATAGTTAATCTTCGGGTCTATCCAGAAGTTGGTCTGGCCGAACACGGTTTCCGGCCGAAGGGTTGCGGCCACGAGGTATTCCCTATCGTATCCGTCGTTCAGGTCAATCCAGAACTTCAAAAGCGTGTACTCGTACTTCTCCGCATTGCCCCCCTTGGAAAGGTCGGTCTCCGATGGGTCCACCGCCACAGGCCCGCACTTTATGCAGAACGGGGCGTAATACGGCTTTTTGATGAGGAGGCCCTTTTCGTGGAGTTTCAGGAACTGCCATTCTATGAACTTCTGGTAGTCGGGGTTTGCGGTGCATGTGAACCTGCGCCAGTCCGCAAGGAATCCGAACTTCTTCCAGTAATCGTTAACATAGACATCGTTGAAGAACCTTATTACCTCCATGGGGTCCTTCAGCCGCTCTATCTCCTCATCGGAGCAGCCGTTGGCTTTCAGATACTCAATCTGCACGGGGTCCCCCTTCTCCACTTTGCTGGCAAACGCATAGGCCAGGTTTCCGGTGGCGTGGCTTCCCACGGGAAAGAGGACATTGTAGCCCTGCATCCTTCGGAACCGGGTGAGAACATCGGTGTAGGTGTATCCCCTCATGTGGCCGATATGCAGATAGCCGGAAACCCCGGGATATGCGAATATCATGAAAAATTTCTCTTTCTCCGGGTCTGGCTCCGCCTCGTATATGCGTGAATCCAGCCATGCTTTCTGCCACTTGCCTTCAATTTCGGAGGGGATGTAGTCCTTCATGCTATCGAACAGGGAACGGGGCGGGGGATATATTGTTTATGCTCAAGAACACGGCATAGCTCATTTCAACCGGCCACCGCAGAATGGGCAGGTTATCCACCCGGCCTCCACTGGCTTTCCACAGAACGGGCAGACCGCAGGTGGGGATTGAATAGATTGTTGAGATACCACCGGATGCGGAGGGCTCGGTTGGTTTGGCGGCGGATTGTATGGCAGATTATACTGCGGCGGGGCCTGCTGCTGAGGCAGAGGCGGTTGCTGTGTCTCTTGAGGGAAATATGTGAATTGTTGTTGCCCCGCTGGTTGCTGATAATATTGTCCTGTTTTTGGAGGTTGGCCCAAACTTTGCCTTTTTTCGCTTCCTCGTTTTCTTGCGATGACAAAGCCTATTACCACAATCACAACGAGTACAAGTACTATTGGAATCCACGATGGGGATGCACTCGCTCCTGTTTCTGCAGTAGCAATGTCCTGTACCCCTTCACTAAGGTCAGTTGTCGTAGCATGAAGATACCATCCAGGGGGGGTCGAAAAACCGCTCTTCGGGAATCTAATGGTTAACTCATTTCCATTTCTGGAAAAAGTAGCAGAATCTATTCTTGAATATGAGCCATCATTGTGGAAGTAAAATACATTCTGTTGTACTGAACAATAACCAATTCCCAAGCCATATATGTTTGAACTGTCCCCATACTGAAAAAGTACAGTGATTCCATATGTTACATCGTCTCTGTAAACCAAATCTCCAGCACACCGGAGTGTAATTACAATATCGCTACCAGATTCTCTGCTCGCTAAATATGTGATGTCAATATACGAATACCCACCTACTTCGCTGTATCCCAACATCACATCTCCAGTCGGATCGCTTCCGCTCACATTATAGTTCACTGCCAATGCAATCGAGGGAAATATAATGATACCAACAATTATCAGGGCAAAAAGCGCATTTGAGATCCTATGAATAAGTTTCATAATCTCCCTCCACAAAACGGACATGCTTGCCATTCGCTATTTACTGTTTTTCCACAATGTGGACACACACCGAAAGATGAAGATTGAGGTTGCTGTGCTTGTGAAATATATTGTTGCCCTTGTTCTGGCGGTGGAGGTGGCGGAGGCTGACGATAATTTTGAGGACTTGCATATGGTTGTTCAGGAGCCATCCGTTGCTTCTTTCCTCCAGAAACGAACAGAGCAATTACAATGACTGCAATTATCGCTATTAACCCTATCCAAAAAATTGGTGAGGAAAAGAGAGCGCTAAGCCCGTCCCCGCCTTCGCTACCTGTGTTGTCAGTAGTACTCGGAGGAGGACTGCTTCCACCTGTGACAACTACTGTAAGAGGCGATGACCATCCAGATTCGGCACCATTTTCATCAATCGCCTTGACTCTGATGGTATATGTCCCGGAATACTCATATGTATGATAATTGCCGACATCAAAGCCGCCTGCAGTATACTCTGAATCCGCCCATGCAAGTTCAGGAGGGTAATAGGATGTGGAACCATCTCCCCAATCGAACAGATACTTTATATCGTCACCATCGGGGTCCGTGGTTTGAGTTTCGTAATAATATGGTTTGCCTGCTGAGATTGATGTTTCGCCAGAGGGGGCAAGAGGGACATTTGGAGGTGAGGATGCAGAGCTCCTTTTAGAAGAAATAGCGTACAAATTACCGTCATCTGATCCAACATACACAGTCCCGTCGCTACCGATGGCAGGGCTGGAAGATATATCACTTCCAGTGGTGTAGCTCCACTTCAGGGTCCCGTCGCTATTTAGAGCATATAGGTTGTTATCATCCGAACCAACATAGATAGTGCCTTCTGAGCCAATAGCAGGACTGGAATATAAGCAAAAGACTGGATAACTCCATTTAAAAGTTCCATCAGATGATATGGCATAAAACCTACCACTCTGAGATCCAACATAGATGGTGCCTTCTGAGTCAACAGCAGGACTAGAACCGTAAATTGCGCCTTCAGTATTGTATTTCCATTTCAAGGTTCCATCACTATTTATAGCATAGAGATAGTAATCCTTAGAGCCAACGTATATAGTACCATCACTTCCCACTGCAGGACTGGAGTGTATTTCCCCCCCAGTCTTAAACTTCCATTTAAGAGTGCCGTCACTATTTATAGCATACAAATTACCGTCATCTGATCCAACGTATATAGTACCATCGCTCCCCATGGCAGGAGAAGAATCACTTTCTCCGCCCAAAGTGTAAGACCATTTAAAAGTTCCATCTGAATTCAATGAATATAAACAACCCGCAAGCGTGGAATAATATATTGACCCCTCTTGGGCAATAACAGGGCTGGAAATTATATTCCCCCATTCAAAGTTCCATTTCAATGTGCCATCTTTATTGATGGCCCACAGGCCATCCCCATTACCAATATATATTACACCATCCTCAGCGCTTATAGTTGGACTACTGAGGCTAATGCTTCGTTCCATAGTATATTTCCAGCTTAATACCCCCTCAGAATTAATGGCATAAAGTTTGCCATCCCAAGAAGCAATATATATATAACCAACTCCAATCGTGGGACTAGAATACACTTTGTCTCCAGTTTCAAATTTCCACTTCAAACTCCCATCATTCCCGCTCGTGTCATACGGGCTCAATCCCGTATGCCTTGCGTTCCCATGAAAACACGGCCACGCACTATCCGCCAGCCCTGCGGCCTGTGCGTTTTCCGAACTTATGCTTACCACTCCCACAAACGCCCCAGTGAGCATCAGGGCCACCAAGAATATGCTGAACACCTTCTTCATATACTTGCCCTCCTTCCATTCGGTAAAGGTATGTGGTAGGATAGGGGAGGATGGTATTTAAATGTTCCCCAGAGCCTCTGTAGTTGTAGTATCCCGAATTAATTTTACACCTCAATCAACCACCCCTCATATTTAAAGATCATCTCCTCTGGAAGCTTTCGGTAGAAAGCTTCATCAGGAGTTTCTGCGTTCTTGAAATCCAAACTCATATGTGGTTTATCGTAGTTATAGTTGTGCACAATCTCTACGCTTGCACCTTCTGCACATATATCTCGAAATTCTCGATATACCACTCCATAAGCTCATCTATGTTCTTGAAAAACCTCTTCTTTGCTTCCACAGTGCCAAAGAACCGTTCTATTTTCCCATTGGTTCCCTACCGGCAGGTAGGGTGAAGAGCGGTTACTGCCGCTCTGGTCTGTGGATGGTGAATTCTTGCAAGTATATGCTTTATACCGTTTTCTTCCAGAAACTCTCCGAATTTATGCCTTGAATATCCTTTTTTATCCGTTCTCGAAGACACGAACTGTGTTCCGTGATCTGTCATTATTTCTCTTGGCCTTCCGTACTCTTCAAAGCCTTTTTTCAGAACGGAAATGGTATTTTCCGTCGTTGCATTATCAAATACCCCGTAGCACATTATTCTTCTGCTGGCATCATCCAAAAACGCAATGAGCCAAGTGCCATTATCCAGATATTTCCAGTCTCCCTGCCAGAGGCTCATTGAGTGCTTTCTTTCAAACCTTACATACTTTCTCTGTCTCTTTTTCCTCGGATTTTCCATGATTAGACCTCCTTCGAGCATGATTTTGTATATCCTGTTATGCGGAATATGAATTCCAGTATCTCGTTCAATACGGGATTCAAGGGCCAACGGCCCCAGTTTATACTGGTCATACTTTTCCAGTACCAGTTTCTTTTCCTCATCGGATATCTCTTTTCTTTTTCGTCCCGGTTTTTTCAATTCAGGTATCTCTCCAGTAGAGAGATACTCGTTCCAGATCTGCCAGACCCGAGCTCTTGTTATCCCTTGGATTCTTGCGATTGTGGACATGGAGCGGCCTTTTTCTATTTCTCGAATGATCCACAAGATTTTCTGCTGGTTTAGCTTCGTCATACCCGTACCGAAACGGACTGTAAAATAATTTCG
Source organism: archaeon (assembly GCA_024281315.1). Taxonomy (GTDB): domain Archaea; phylum Thermoplasmatota; class Thermoplasmata; order JAJSAE01; family JAJSAE01; genus JAJSAE01. Next base: position 17,295 of record JAJSAE010000061.1, read on the forward strand.
GGATAGGACACCATGGTTACCTGAATCAGTTCTACAATACTCTTCCCTCTCCGGATGATTAAATTGAGAATATCGTTGAGGGCTTCCTTTCCAAGAAATGCGAGCCTCTCGTCATCGAAGTTCACGAAGGCCGCATCCTTCCCCCTGAGAAGAAGGTGTGAAAAGACGGTTTTTCCTGAGCGGCGGGCACCGGATTTGCGTTGAAAGTGCATACTTTCCGCACATAGTTTGCAGTTATAGTGCACACTTTTTGTATTCACAGCACCTCAAAGAAGTCCTTCTTCGGTGTGGTTATTACCTCGCACCCCTCTGCGGTGACCACAATATCATCCTCTATTCTGACCCCGCCGAACCCCGGCAAATATACGCCCGGCTCCACGGTTATGACCATGTTCTTCTCCACGACCATGTCATTTGCAGGGGAGAAGCCGACACTGTCGTGTGTAGCGAGGCCGAGTTCGTGTCCGAGGCTGTGGATGAACCTGCCTTTGTACGGGCTTTTATCGATTATCTCGGCTGCGATGTTGTGTATGTCCTTTGCGTTCACACCGGCATGAATGGCGTCGATGGCCGACAACTGTGCGTCCAGAACCACCTCGTACATCCTTTTCTGCTCCTCTGTGGCCCTGCCGATGACGATGGTCCGGGTTATGTCGGAGTTGTACTTCCTGTATCTGGCACCGTAGTCGTAGAGGAAGAAGTCACCCTCCTGAATCGTTCTCGTGCCAGAAGTATAATGGGGCTCAGCAGTGTTCGGGCCGGTGGAGGATATCGTTTCAAAGGCCGGGCCGGTGGCACCTCTCCTCTGCATCTGATAGACGATTTCCGCAGCGACCTCGTACTCCTTCATGCCGGGCTTTACGAAATCCCGTATCAGGTCACCGACCTCGCTGGCAATCTGTGCGGCCTTCCGCATTATCTCCAGTTCCTCGCTGTCCTTTATCATCCTCGCCTTATCTATGGCCTTCCCGATGTCGATGTACTCGGCATCCGGGTTGAACTCCTTTATGGAATTGAGCGCACCCACGGTAAGGCCGGAGGCATTGATGCCAATCCTCTTTGCACCTTTCATCCTGGACTCCAGCATCTCCTTTCGCTCCGCACCTGTGGAAAAGACGGAAACCGGAAGCGTGGCCCTGCTGGCGCTCTGCTCCTCGAGAACGGAGGTAACAATCTCGCCGCGGCCGTCAGGGTACATGAAGAGGTAGGAGCCCTCGAAGAGGCCGTTATACAGCCCGGTGGCGTAGAAGAAGGACAGGTCAAGCATGGGTTCCGGCCCGTTGTGTATGAGTATGAAGTCCAGTTCGCTGTCTATGTTCTTGTATATTCTGGGGATTCTGTTCATGTAGGGGGAATTAAGGGAGAATGTATAAAGGTTTTGGCGAAAATAGGGGAAGGGGTTTAATGAGGGCCTTATCAGGACTCAGGAGGCATAAGTGCCTTATCCCACCAGAATGTGCGGCCGCAATCGAGGCATCTTCCTGTTCCATCGTCGCTGAATGTCAGATTACGCGAGCCACATACACTGCACTTTCCTGAGGTGGGTTTTGGCCTTGAATGCTGGAGTGGCGGAGGGGGCAGCAGGTTTGGGGGCTGCTGCATCCCAACATCCTCTGGGGGTTCGTAAGGTCCCAGATAGGATTGCTGTTCTCCTATGTCATATTGGCCTGCTACCATCTCTGAGTTTTTCTTCTTCCTGATGAAAACAGCACCTATGATTGCTGCAATAGCAATTATTAAAACGATTCCCGCATATGCGAGCAAACCTATTCCGCTCTTCTCTGGGGCCATGGCCGCATACATACTGAAGTGGCTGAGTTCGACAGTGATGGTGTTCGCCTCCGTATCAACCACACCCCCGACATTTACCCATTCACCATTTTGATAGGTGTATATTGCGAGGTCTTCTTCGTTAACGCCTTCAGGGATATCGGATTCAGAGTAAGAAATGGTAACCGTCACTGAGGAAGAGAAAGATGCATCGCACTCAAAATCATAGACATTAGAAACCAATTTTAAACTGCCAGTTTCGTCTTGAGTCGCAGTACTGGCCGATATAGTGACAGTTGAATCTTCAGTCAAAGCCCCTGCGGGGATAGATAAACTAACACCATCTGCTTCTATTTTGCCGCCTGTCAACGCAGAGATTTTTTGGGAAGTAAAGACTTTTCCTTCCTCCGTTTCTAAACTTTCTCCAAAGAGGAAGATGCTGCCGTCCTCGGTTCCAATTACAATGGACTTGCCATCATCTGATATTGAGAGAGAATTTACATCCTCTGGGTAATTCCATTTCCACTTTAAAGTTCTTCCCTGATAATACTCCAGCTTATTTTTATAATCTGTGAAAGCAAAGGCACTCCCGTCTCCAGCAATTGCTACATCTTTTATTGCATCCTGATTCTGGAAGATAAATTCTGTACTCCCATCTCTGTTGAAGATATAAACTGCACCGCTCTCTGTTCCAACTAGTATTTCCCCGACATCATGTGTTGCATCGATGCTTGTAATGCCCTCCAGATCTTCTTTATCCCAGATACCATTGCTATTGTTTACATCCTGTACCTTAGCATTCACGAGTTGAAGAGATCCTTCTTCTTCGTCCCAATTGTCATAGTAACCGGCCACCGCATAATTGCCATCCGATGAAATATCTACAGAAACAGGGTCACCGTTGCCGCGATAGAATTCCAACCAGTCGCCTTGATTTTCTCTATCCCATGTCATGAGGTACATCCCACTTGCGGTTGCAACATATCGTCCATCATTAGAGATGGCAACATCCCTTGTATCAACTATGCTATTCCAACCCTGCCACGCCCTGTGCATAGAAACGGTGCCATCATTTTCAAAGATAAAGAAATCTGCATCGGACGTGTCATATCGGGTTCCGGTCATGGTGCTTATATATCTACCATCGGGGGTTATATCAACAGCCTGCGCCCAGCCACCCAGATCATAAGACCATTGTAATGTTGTAGAATTCTGCCTGTCCAGTACATCAAAGTAGTACATTTCAGAACCTACTGCAGCAACATATTGGCCAGTACCGGATATGCTTACAGCATTTGCCACCACATCTTCTTGAGTGGCTACACGGCCTTCTTTCGTAATCACAACGACTTCCTCACCGTTGGTTGCTGCAATGTATGCTCCGTTGGAAGATATCACACAGGATTTGGTGTATTTCGCTTTAGAGGTCACTGGACTGCCAAAGGAATACTGCCATTTGAAACCTATATTGGTTCCTTCATCTGAGCTATCTGACGGGCTCACGGTAAGTACTGAGGGGAAGAAATTTCCACCACTAGATGTATTCACCTGAAATCCAACAGATGTTTCCGATGGAACCTCAGGGGCGGTATATGTGGTTATGAAATCTCCATTGGAATCAGTGTAACCAGAACTTGGGTTGAAGCATGAGAACTGCCAGGTGATACTGCCCATAATGTAGTCTATGTACTGATTATTTATAGGGTTACCATCAGCATCTGTAATGTGCACAGTTATGGTGGAAGTTTCGCCAGAGGAAATCCTATCCGGAAGGGCCGTAACCGTCATAACTATTTCCCCACTGGGGGCCTCAACTGTTACACTCACCTCTTCCGACTTCGCACCTTCACCCTCGCTATTGACCGCCGTTACCCTGTAATAGTATGTCTGGCCAGAAACAACATCATAATCATAATAGGTGCCGCTGCCGTAGGAAACGCCAGTTACGGTGTCGTAATATGTTTCACTCCCAGAGGAGGTTCCCCGATATATATTAAAGGAGGTTACAGGCGAGCCACCATCACCGGCAGAGGTATTAAAGCGAAGAAAAACAGAGTCACTATCAGAATCATAATATCCATACACATATGGAGCGGCAGGCACAGTTGGCCCAGAGTAATAGAAAGTCGCAGTTGCAACACCATCCGTATAACCCGACTTCTTTGCAACATCCTTGACTGTGTATGTGCCTTCTACAAGGGCCTTTCCGTCCACTTCTGCACGATAACTGAGGTCGAAGCCCCAGCCTCCAATACCGCCGGAGCCAATGTATGATTCATAGCCATCCGGATAGATGAGGTAATGCTCCACGGAATCCGGATTATCAGATGAAGAATCCACCACATCGATAAAGCAATTATCAGGAGTGGCAGTTTGAGGCGATACGGAGTCTATGTTTATGTCAACAGTAGAGCCACTTTCACTCGTTCCGAACGCGTACAGCTTACTCTCATTTGATGCAATATATACTGTTCCATCCTCCCCAATAGCTGGGCTTGAGAGAGAGTAATACTGTGATTCACCCGAGGCCCATTTTAGAGTCCCATCAGGGTTAATAGCATACATGCTTCCATGGTGCGTTCCAAAATATATTGTTCCGTCGTAACCGATTGCAGGAGAGGAAGGACTATCAAATGAATCCCCGATATCAAAGTTCCACTTTAATCTTCCATCCGGGTTTATGGCATAAAAATAACTAGTGTCAGTTCCAACATAGATTACTCCATCGCTACCAATAGCCGGGCTGGAATACCTCTCTCCACTTCCTGTGGTGTAACTCCACAGGAGGGTTCCATCCGGGTTGATAGCATACAATTTATCTGACCCTACATACACTGTCCCGTCGCTTCCGATGGCCGGGCTGGAATAGATATCGGCACCGGTACTGTAACTCCAACTGAGTTCCCCGTTTGCGTTAATGGCGTACAAATCATGATAATTTGCCCCCCCCACATAAATAGTCCCATCACTACCTATTGCTGGGCTGGAACATGTACTAAATGTTGTTCCGTTGTATCTCCATTTCAGTGTACCATCAGGATTAATGGCATCCAAATAATAATCAACCAGATATAATGTCCCATCACTACCTATTGCTGGGCTGGAATACACCATCTGATCGAGGGTCCATTTTAGTGTGCCATCCGTATTAATAGCATAAAATTTGTAATCCTGAGGTCCAATATATATTGTTCCATCACTATCAACGGTTGGAGTCAGTGAGGTATACCCTATGGCATAATTCCATTTCAGTGTACCATCAGGATTAATGGCATACAATTTACCATCCCCAGATCCAATATAGATAGTCCCATCACTTCCGATAGAGGGGCTGGAATACCCTCCGTATCCAATTGTTATATTCCATTTTACTGTCCCGGCGTTATTGCTCGTATCATACGGACTCAAACCCGTATGCTTCGCATTCCCATGAAAACACGGCCACGCGCTATCCGCAAGCCCTGCTGCTTCTGCATTCTCCGAACCTATGCTTATCAACGCCCCAAAAGCCCCTGTGAGCATCAGGGCCACCATGAATATGCTGAACACCTTCTTCATATACTTGCCCTCCTTCTATTTAGTAAAGGTATGTGGTACGATAGGGAAGGATGTTATTTAAATGTTTGCAAAGCGTTATGTTATGGCGATTGATTTTAAAAAAACCACGATAAAAAGCCAGCCAGTACCATCCTCCTACCGCTTATACACCTTTCCCCTGTGCCCTACCCTCAGCACCAGAATACATTCGCCCCCCGTTCTGGCGTATATCACCCGGTAATCACCGACACGGTAGCTGTAAAGCCCTTTGAAACCTCCGGTGAGCGCCTTTCCCAGTTCCGGATTCACCGCCAACTCCCCTTCTATGGCATCCAGAATCCTTGCGGCCGCCTTCCTGTCCAGATTCTTCAGGTCCCTGAAGACGGAGGACTTGTATTTGACCCTACAACTCAAGTTTCTCCCTCATATCTTTAGAAGAGATAATCTCATCGTCCTTGTCGTTCAGCCTCTCCAGCGCAATGAAGTAGTCCGAATACTCCCCGAGATAGGCCTCCAGCGCCTTTTTTACGAGGTATGTCTTTGGCCGATCGATTTTCTTCGATATTATCTCGAGTTCTTCGGCAATCTCATCGGATATTCTCACAGATAGCGTGCTTGACATGTTACCACATGTAATGCAATGCATTACTTGTATATCAAATTATCGGTGTGATTGTGTCCATCAATACTTCACTTCTGTTCTAAGCCTCCCCACCCTCACGCTCCCGCTGTCCCTGTGCCACTCCTTTTTCATCTCCTCGATGACCAGCCTCTTCCAGAAATGCGGGGCGTTAAGAACAAGGGTTTCAAACTCTCCTCCCTCTCCGGCCGGGCTTATGCCGTATTTGTCCCTCAAAACAAGCAGTTCCTCGAAGGCCTCCCTGTCCAGAATCCTGCCGAGCCACCTTTCGTCGAGGCCGTATGCATAGACCCCGACAATCATTATTTCAAAGCCTGCATCTATCATATCCCTAACGAGCATGGCGTGGTCCTTCCTCCAGAGCGGCGAGAACACCCTGAGGTTCAGATCGTGGCACACCCGGTTTATCCTGCTCCACTGGTAGTCCGATGCTATGGCTCCCGTGAGCACCCCGTCTATGCCCGGAATGGAAATGGCCTCTCTCAAATCCTCCAGTTCCTCCTCCTTCTCCCCTGGGGTCTCGTGCTTTATCAGAGGGATGTTTATGGCATCGGCCAGCGCATCCACCAGATGGATGTTCGGAACATGGAACATATAGGATTCCTGCGACTTCGAGACAAGGGTTACGAGGTGCGTAATCTCCCAGCCGTACTGCTGCGCTATGTATATTGCGAATGCGGAGTCCTTCCCACCGGAGAAGAGTGCGGCCAGTTTCACGGAGAGGGATGGGAGGGGGTTATAAATCGCTTTTGACCGGAAAAGTACTTTCACTCACCCCCGATAGATAGTGTTATAAATCCCCTGCGAAATGAGGATGCGGTGATTACACCATGACAGAAGAAATAGAACTAGAACAGTTGCCCGGAGTAGGACCTGCAACTGCCGAAAAATTGAGAGAAGCAGGATTCACGGACCTCATGGCCATAGCCGTGGAATCCCCGAAAAACCTGGCCGAACTGGCCGAGATAGGAGAAAGCATAGCAGCAAAGGTCATCAACGCCGCAAAGAAGGCCGCCAATGTCGGCGACTTCGAGGTGGGGACCGAAATCCTTGAGAGAAGAAAGAGCGTGATGAAGCTGACCAGTGGCTCAAAGGCACTTGACGAACTAATGGGGGGTGGCTTCGAGACACAGGCCATCGTGGAGTTCTTCGGAGAGTTTGGCTCGGGAAAGACCCAGCTGGCCCATCAGTTGGCGGTGAATGCCGGCCTTCCGGTGGAGGATGGCGGGATGGACTCCCACACCGTTATCATAGATACGGAGAACACCTTCCGCCCGGAGAGGATAATCCAGATGTCGGAAGCCCTCGGAAAGGACCCCGAAGAGGTTTTGTCTAAGATCCATGTGGCCAGAGCCTTCAACTCCAACCACCAGATGCTTCTTGTGGATAAGGCCACGGAGATAGCCAAGGAATTTCCCGTTGGTCTGCTGATAGTGGACTCCCTGACTGCCCATTTCCGTGCGGAGTATATTGGCAGGGGGGCACTGGCCGAGAGGCAGCAGCTACTGAACAAGCACATGCACGACCTTCTGAGATTTGGGGACCTGAATAATGCGGTTGTGGCGGTGACAAATCAGGTTTCGGCCAAGCCGGACGCATTCTTCGGAGATCCGACTAGGCCCATTGGCGGGCACATAGTGGGGCATGCGGCCACATTCAGAATATATCTAAGAAAGAGCAAGGGCGGAAAAAGGATTGCGAGGCTCATTGATTCGCCGAACCTACCGGAGGCCGAAGCGGTCTTCATGGTAAGGGAAGGCGGAATCGGGGACTAAATTCTCCGAAGAAGGGAAAGTGGGCCGAGCGGCATGATCTCATCCCCTTCGATCGCTAATATGTCGGCCCCTTTCAGCCTCTCCTCCGTCATCATCGGGGAGAGGTAACTTCTCCGCTCGGTGTTGAGGATATCGCCGCCCAGCGAGAAGCGGCTCATGGCCGGCAGAACGACTATGGACGGGGAGAGGAGAAAGCAGGACACCCGTGTCAGCGGCCCCACCGCCCCCTTAATCCTCACGGTGGGGTGTTCGTGGCCGATTACAACTCTTTTATCCGTTTCCACAGCCCTGTGGCCGTGCGTGACGAGCAATCCCTCAACCTCGACGGAGTCCAGAAGGGATAACCCGTATTTTCCCGCAATGGTGGCGAGATAGTTGTCGTGGTTCCCCCTGATGAGGGTCAGTTCGGCCCTTTCCTTTAGCCATTTCATAAAAAAAGACACCTCGTCCCACTCGTCCCGCAGGTTCCGGCTGAACTCGTGCTTCAGATCCCCGTTTATTATCACCCTATCTGGAGAGTACCGCTCGAAAAGAGAGGAGAGTTTCTTCAAAAGATAGAGCTTCTGCACGCTGGGAAAGGCCACACCGTCCAGTCTGGCAACCCCTTCGAACCCTATGTGGAGGTCGGAGATGACCGCTGTCCTCTCGCTCCCCTCTATTATAAGGGCTCCGAGCGATGTCAGGGTCAGGTTTCCCACTGTTATTTCGCGCACGGGCCTGTATCGCCGCTCCCTTATTTACCTTTACCACAGCCAGAGGAGGGCGATAAGAATCAGGGCAAATATGAAGAAAAAGACCCCACTCATGAACGCACAGGCATAGAGGTCGGTTTCCGCCATATAGAGTTTGTCCAGCGCTCTTCTTAACTCCCGCCCGGTCCCCTTTTCGCTCATCATGGTAATGGAAAGGGTCTTTGCATAGTCAACGGATGTGGGCCTCGTGCCTCTGGACAGGCCCATGGCCCCTGTGAAGACGGCAAGTATAAAATAGAGAAAGACCAGAAACTCAAGTTTATCGTGGAGGCTTTTGCCCCCGTAGAGTGAAAGCGCGGTTACCGGGATCCCCAGCAGGGCCGTTAGGGCCGCACCGCAGCGGGCGGCGGCCCGAAGGTAGGGATAGGATTTCTTCTCCTCCGTCTTCTCACCCCCATAGTGTCGATATGGCCAGACCTTCTATAATCAGGAAAATGCTCGCCACGAAGAGGCAGGCCATTGGCTCTGCATCCGTTCCAAACCTGAGCATCCTGTTGAACAGCCTTATCCCGCTCCCTGTCTTCTGATAGTAGTACATCATCTTCTTGGAGCTGAGATAGGCAGGGACATGCCGGGGGAGCGTGGCGCTATATGCGCTAAAGAGAGCTAGCAATAGGCCGACACCTATAAAAACACCGCTCAGGCTGTGGCCGAAAATCTTTACAAACAGCCAGCTGTGCATCGGCCATACGACCAGCACGACAAGGGCTGCAATCACGATTGAAATAACGAATCCCACGATAATCCCGCATCTCAAAAGGTTTCGCAAATATGGATAGGACTTCTTTTCATCCATAAATATGAATGACCATTCAAGTATATATTATCTTGGCAAGAGTAGAAAGATTTATTTATTCACAACCCTATTCATTCCTGTGATTCAAATCAAATCGGTGTGGCCAAGAAAGACTCCGGGCTTCGGAGCCGGGCGTGCGGCATTGCTACTTGTTTCGGGCCCCATATTCATTTTCTACATATATTTCAGAGATAAGCTCTCCAGCGTCTGTTTGTTGCTTTATTTTATCGCATTCATACTGCTACTTCTCCTCTTCCATGTATCTGACACCAGCGAAAGAAAAATCGTGAAGGTGGACAGGTATGCGATTATATTGAAACATATAAATGCAAAGAACCCACGCGAAACAGATGAAAAAAATCCAAAAAACATAACCATACTCACTGCCCTTATAAAGGAAGTTCGAGCCGAGATGAAAAGGGTTACATCCTGCATCGGTTCATCTGCAACCCAGCTGACAATTATATCTAAAGATCGAAAGAAGATAAAACTTAGTGCCAGCGAATTCCCTCCAGATGCTCTGGAGAAGGCTTTTAAAGAAATAGCGCGCTATGGCAGGGAGCGCGAATTTCTATACCAGATGCAGGTCAGCGCAGAAGACCCACCCCCTCTATCGATATACGAAATCAAAGACCTAGCCGATTTTCATGCCGGAAACTATGTTATCGATAGTCAGGCATACGATGAATCTCATAAACCAATCACCTACTATAATACCTCCCCCAGCATTATCCTGAGCAATCAGAAGGCGATTATCAGAAGGAGGAGAGGAGACAGCATACTCGGAACTCTCCTGATGTTATTGCCATTTTTCATCTTAATACAGCAATCCCAGTACTTCCTATATGTATATGTCATCACCTATATTTCATATGCGGCCATGATTGGCCTGTACTCCCCATGCATGCCTATGAATGAGGTATACATCTTCGACAACATCGGGTTCAGGGTATATCTCGGAGATAAGGAAATATATAATGTGCCATGGAAGTCCATCACCTCTGTTAGAGCCATAAGAAATCCAAGCGCAACCATAATAGTGGAGAGCGGGCATAAGCGCATTTTGGTAAGGGGCACCGACGACGGCATAGAAAAAAAGACCCTTAAAGAGTTGTTCTATAACATAGCCACGAGAGCATACTACGGAAGCGGAGAGAGGGTAACAATCGAAGATAAAAACCATTGGCTACCTCCCCATCACACAAATCCACAAATACGCCAAACGGAGAAAAAAGCACCACGCCCTTCAAGAAAAGAAAAAAAGGCAAAGTCTGCGGAAACAGAGCCATATCGAAGAGTCTAAAAAAGGAATCTTCGGAGGTGAAAACATTTAATATGCAATCCTATACACGCACGGTGATACCATGAAAAAAGACCTTATTTCCATGCTGGACATAAAGGACGACATACACGAACTCCTTGACTTGGCCGTAAAGTTAAAGAAAGAGAAGAAGCAGGGCATGATAGGCGAACCGCTGAAAAACAAGAGCCTCGGCATGATATTCGAGAAGCCGAGCACCCGGACCAGAATATCGTTCGAGGTGGGGATGACTCAGCTGGGTGGCCACGCCCTCTATCTCAGCCCTAGAGACCTTCAGATGGGCAGAGGAGAGACCATAGCCGACACCGCAAAGGTGCTCAGCAGGTTCGTGGATGCCATAATGTACAGAGCATTCAGCAACAAGGTTATGAGGGAACTGGCCGAGAACGCCACCGTCCCTGTGATAAACGGCCTCGATGATAAGGAGCACCCGTGCCAGATTCTCGCGGACCTTCTCACGATAAAGGAGCATAAAGGGGACTTCAAAGGCCTGAAGCTCGCCTATGTGGGGGACGGAAACAATGTCTGCAACTCCCTGATGCTCGGTTCGGCCATGGTGGGAATGGACTTTGCGGTGGGGTGCCCCTCCGGTTACGAACCCGATGCGGAGCTTACGAAAGAGGCGGAGAGGTTCGCAGCGGAAAACGGCGCCGTGATAGAAATACTGCACGACGCAAAGGAAGCGGTAAAAGGCGCGGATGTCATATACACCGATGTCTGGGTTTCCATGGGCGAGGAGAAGGAAAAAGAGGAGAAGGAGCGGCTCTTCCTTCCGTATCAGGTGAACCAGAGCCTTGTGGAGGCTGCAAAGCACGACTGCATCGTTATGCACTGCCTCCCTGCACACAGAGGGTATGAGATAACCGACGAGGTGGTGGATGGCCCGCACAGTGTCGTTTTCGACGAGGCTGAGAATAGGCTCCATGCGCAGAAGGCCGTAATGCTCACCCTGATGCATGATTAAAACCATTCCCCCGCTTTGGGACAAAATTCCTTCCCAGCTGTTTGCGATTATGACACGGCTCTGCTAGCCCCCGGATTCCTTCGGAATATCCATATATAGGGGGTTCGGAGGGCTGCTATTCTTTTTTATGGACTTTATGAGAAATCAGAGTAATCGAGCGTTCTCGAAGGATAGAAGGGCTTCGGATGGAATAGGAGTATAAAGTGCAAAAGAGGAGTGCCCCATCTGTTATTGCATACTTCAGAATCTGTTTGGTTTGGGATAGAGAGTAGTTTGTCCCCGGGCCGACAGAGACCCGGAAGCAGGCTCAGTAGTCAATACTTATTCCAAGATTCTTTATCAGTTCCTTATAGCGGTTCCTTATGGTAACCTCTGTGACACCGGCAACATCCGCAACTTCTCTCTGTGTCCTCCGCTCGTTCATGGTTATGGACGCAATGTAGATTGCGGCAGCCGCAACTCCAGTGGGACCTCTTCCAGATGTTAGCTCCTTGTGGGCCGCTTCATCCAGTATTCTCATGGTCTCCATCTGAACCTTTCCGGAGAGTTTCAGTTCGCTGCAGAATCGCGATACATAGTCCTGTGGACGGGTTGGCATCAGACGCAGCTGCAGAGAGGATGAAATAAACCTGTATGTTCTACCGATATCCTTCTTCCCCACGCGGGTGGCAGCGGCAATCTCATCCAGCGTTCTGGGAACATTCAACTGTCTGCAGGATGCATACAGGGTGGCCGCTACAACGGCTTCTATGCTTCTTCCTCTTATCAGGTTTCCTTCCACCGCTTTACGATAGAGCATTGCCGCATTCTCTCTTACATTTCTAGGCAGCCCCATGCTCGCCGCTATTCTTTCGAGTTCTCCCAGAGCGTAGGCCAGATTCCTTTCGGCGGCATTGGATATGCGAATCCTCTTTTGCCACCTTCTGAGACGATACATCTGCGCTCTGTTCTTGCTTGGAATAGCATTGCCGTAGCTGTCAGTATTTCTCCATGATATCTCGGTGGAGAGACCCTTGTCGTGTATCGCATAATTCATGGGTGCCCCCGTTCTCGCCCTCTTTTCCGCCTGCGAGCTGTCAAATGACCTCCATTCCGGCCCTTCGTCGATAAATGTATCGTCTATCACAAGGCCGCAGTCCTCGCATATCAATTCTCCTCGGTCGTAGTCCATGCGGAGGTTCTTACTGCCGCATTCCGGGCACACCTCTATGGTTTCAACCGTCGGTTTCTTTTTCTTCTGCATGTTCTCCCCCTGATTAAACGGTTACCTGACAAAGACCCTCTGATTCAGTATGGAAGTAAGGTTCTGGCCGTTATCTGGTATTACCAGAATGTAAGGAGATTCCACCGGACCGAACACACGCTTTATACGACCGATTCTTCTTTTTCTCCCGTCAAAAACCGGTCCCCTGCGGGTATGCAGTCTCTCACCTCTGACCAGAATTTCGCCAGTCCGGGTAATGTCCTGAACCACTCCTATAGTCTTCATCTCACGGTCCCCCTATTTAATCTTTATGTTACATATGGCGCAAGTAGTATATATACTTTTCGCAAAGATGTTATATAGTGTCTTATACACTCATATCTATCGCCGTAAAGAAAAATAAGAACATATCATACACTGAAAAGGTTAAAAGTAGCGAAAGATGACCACAACAGCAGATTGAGCGATTCCTGTGATGGTGTAATATATCTGCGTCATATGTCCGTACACGACATAGATAAATAACTGATGCACAAACCTTATTATCCATTACTCTCCTCTCTCTTCGTGATAAGAAAACTGCGGGAAAGCGATAGGCAAGAACTTATGACCTATCTCTTCAGGGAACCGGCATGCAACCTCTTCATCATCGGAGATGTGGAGAATTACGGCTTTGACATGGAGTTTCAGGAGTTATGGGGGGAGTTCACATCCGAAGGGCTCAATGCGGTTCTTCTCCGCTACTACTCGTACCTTATAATCTCTTCCGGAGGGCCGGATTATGATGTTTCCCAATTCGCCAGTATCACAAAACGACTGATTTTTACAATGCTTTCGGGTAAGGCGGAATCCATGGAGCCTCTTGCCGGAGAACTCGGTCTTAAAGACATGAGAGTGCAGTATCTTGCGGAACTGAAGAGTGCGGATGCTCTGCCCCCCGTCGCTGCAGAAGCAGTGGAATGGCTTACCGTCGAGAATTATAGAGAAGTTCTTGAACTCCACAGGAACATAGAGGAATTTTCCATCCATGAAGTTAATGAAGAGGCGTTCCTTCGGCCCATAAAAGACGGGACGGGGCGCACCTGTTTTATCCGACGAGAGGGGAAACCCGTATCCACTGCCTCCTCTGCGGCCGAGACCAAAAGAATGGCAATGGTTGTGGGCGTTGGCACCCTGAAGGAATACAGAAAGAGAGGGCATGCCTCTCTGTGCGTCTCCGCTCTATGTCGCTCTCTTTTGGTGGAAGGAAAGACCGCCTATCTCTTTTATGACAATCCCGAGGCCGGAAAAATATACAGAAAACTCGGTTTCAGGGAGACTGGGACATGGCTCTCGGCAAGGAATGAGAGCAGATGAATCGGAAGGGATGTTTTTTGAACTACGGACTTGCGCACATGGACAGGTTAACTTTTAGTACTTCTTCGGCATTGGGATAGCGATGTTAATAGCCCTGAGCGGAACTCCCGGTACCGGAAAGAGCACCACCGCCGCAATACTGGAGAGCGGGGGCAATAGCGTTGTATATGTGAACGAACTTGCCGAGGAGACGGAGTGTATGGGAAGTATGGATGAGCAGAGGAAGAGCAGAGAGGTTGATATTACCTGCCTCGGAGGTCTTGACCTCTCGAATTATGCGAAAAACACGCTCTTCGAGGGCCATCTCGCCCACCATCTTGCCGTAGATGTTGTTATCCTTCTCAGAACATCTCCCTCCGTACTAGAGGCCAGGCTACTTGAAAGAGGATGGCTTCCGGAGAAAGTCCGAGAAAACATGGAAGCGGAGGCCTGCGATGTCATTCTCATAGAAGCCACGGAACTCGGTCGGCCTGTCTACGAAATCGATACGAGTGTAAAGAGTCCGGAATCGGTTGTAAGGGACATCGCTCGTATAATTTCCGGTGAGACCGATGACTACCTTCCCGGGAAGATTGATTGGAGTCAGGAGGTGCTCTCGTGGTATTGAACAATTACAGAGATAAGGCTGATAAGGTGCTGGACCCAATGAGCAGGTGCTTTATGAGATTCCACCCGGACACGCTCTCACTTCTGGCCATAATATCGGCCCTCATTGCCGGCCTCTTATTCACCCAAAAAGGTCCTCTTTATCTCGGGCTTGCCTTTCTATTTATTCTTCTGAACTCTCTGTTCGATGCGATGGACGGAAAGATTGCCAGAAAAAAGGGTATCGACTCCCCTTTCGGCGACTTCACGGATCATGTCCTTGACAGGTATGCGGATCTTTTCATGCTGGGAGGAATTGCCTTCGGCCCCTACTGCTCCATTGAACTCGGCATCTTTGCCATAACAGGCGTTTTTCTCGGAAGTTATATGGGAACACAGGCACAGGCAGTAGGGGCAGGAAGGAACTACGGAGGAATTCTCGGTCGGGCGGATCGCCTTGTTCTTCTCCTTCTGGTTACGCTCGCGCAGGCTCTTCTTCTCAATTCGGGAATCGGGCTTCTCGGTCGGAATTGGTGGGCTCTTTATCCTCTGGGCTGGCTCATGCTCTGGTTTGCTATTGCCGGCAACATAACGGCCTTACAGCGAGGATACAGAACATGGAAGTGGTTTAAAGAACGGGAGAGAAAGGGATAGGCAATCGGTCTTCATCCTATGCAGCTCTTACAAGAACCTCATCGAAGTAGGGGGCAAGTATTCGAGCGAATCTTTCCATCTCTTCCCTCGTGTATCCGTGGCATTCCATGCATTTCGGGTCCAGCGTTTTGTGCGGTCTGAACTGCTGGAGTACATACCTTTTTGAGCCTTTTATCCATTTTCCAATGGCTATAAGGTCCCCCTCATCCGTCAGTTCTCTGACTGCGGTTGTCCTGAACTCGTAGTCCGGTGCCCTTCTCCTTATGATATCTATGCTCCTCTGGATGGATTCCATATTCACCTTCACTCCTGTAATCTCTGGATACTTATCTTTCGGAGCCTTGATGTCCATGGCTATGTAGTCCACGAGTCCCTCATCTAAGAGTTCTTCAAGCATTCCGGGATTCGTACCGTTGCTGTCCAGTTTTACAAGGAATCCTCTCTCTTTGACATGCCTTATGAACTCCGGCAGGTCGGGGTGGAGGGTAGGCTCTCCGCCGGTTATACATATCCCGTCCAGTTTTCCGCGCCTGTTTTCCAGATGCTCCAGCAGTGCCTTTTCCTCAATTTGCGGTAGCTCTTCGCCTAGCACAAGGTCGGAGTTATGACAGTAGGGACAGCGAAAGTTACAGCGACCGAAGAAGACGGTACTTACTATCTTGTCGGGATAATCTATAAAGGAAGTTCTCTGCATGCCGTTCATGACAGCCATTTCTTCAGACCTCCGATGCTGTTCACCCTTCCTATTTCTTCTCCCGATTCATTCATCAGAATGACGCTGGGTGTTCCGAGCACGCTGTTTTTCTCCGCCAGCGCACCCCCCTCCGTGCTCTCCACATTGTACCATTCCCCCTGTAACGAAACATATTTTTCCAGATACATCTTCATGGAAGGGCAGTTGGGGCAGTGCTCCTTCCAGAAAAGAATATATCTTACCGCCTCTCCGCTCTTCTCATATGTCGTCGGTACGCTAACAGGGATTGCGACAGCCCCCCCAGCCTCCTCCGTTTTCCGTATGTTCAAAACGGGTATCTCACTCCCTTCGAGGCCGGCTCTGTGGGGGTCGGGCAGGCTCCGAAGTTCCTTTTCCTCCACCACGAACTCCTTTCTCTCGGCAAACTCCTCTTTCTTCCCGGTATTCCAGTTCTGGACCGGCCTGAAATAGCCGACGACCCTTGAATATACTTCCGTGCTTTCTCCGCATTTCGGGCATTTGAAGTGCTCTCCGGATATGTAACCGTGTGTCTTGCATATGGAAAATGTGGGGGAGATGGTGTAGTATGGTAGCCGATAGTTCTCTGCGATTCTTCGCACCAGAAGTTTGCAGGTTTCCGCGTTATCCAGCGCTTCTCCGAGAAAGCCGTGCAGTACCGTGCCTCCCGTGTAGAGTGTCTGAAGCCCGTCCTGAAGGTCCAGCGCCTCGAATATATCATCGGTGTACTTTACGGGAAGCTGTGTGGAGTTGGTATAATATGGTTCGTCCTTTCCCGCGGTTATTATGTCCGAGTATTTTTCTCTGTCTATCTTGGCCAGCCTGTAGGAGGTGCCTTCTGCGGGGGTCGCCTCGAGATTGTATATATGTCCGGTCTCCTCCTGATAGCGCTCCAGTTTCTTTCTCATGAAATCGAGCACTCCCACTGCGAACCGCCTTCCCTCCTCGCTCCCGATGTCCTTTCCCATGAAGTTCAGCAGGCCTTCGTTCATGCCCACAAGACCGATGGTGGAGAAGTGGTTGTTAAGGTGGCCCGGATACCGTTTGGTGTACGGGAGAAGGCCGTTTTCAAGGTTTCTTTCCACCACTTTCCTCTTGATCTCCAGTGAGTTTTTCGCAAGGTCCATGAGGCCCCCCAGCATCTCGAAGAACTCCTCCTTACTGCCGGATAGGTATCCGATACGCGGCATGTTTATGGTAACCACTCCGATGGAACCGGTGGATTCCCCGGAACCGAAAAGGCCTCCTGTTTTTGCCTTCAGTTCCTTCAGGTTCAACTGCAGTCTGCAGCACATTGACCTTACATCGCTGGGGTTCAGGTCGCTGTTTATGAAGTTCTGGAAGTAAGGGAGGCCGTATTTTGCCGTCATATCGAAGAGAAGCGTTGCATTCTCGCTCTCCCAGTTGAAGTCCTCGGTTATATTATATGTGGGAATCGGGAATGTAAACGGCCTCCCGCTCGCATCCCCTTCCACCATTATCTCTATAAATGCTCTGTTTATGAGATCCATCTCGTTCTGCAGTTCTCCGTATGTGAATTCCATCAGTTCTCCGCCGATTATTGCCGGTTCATCCTTCATGTCCGGAGGTACGGTCCAGTCCAGTGTGATATTCGTAAACGGAGTCTGGCCGCCCCATCTGCTTGCCACATTGAGATTGAAAACGAACTGCTGAATTGCCTGTTTAATCTGCGCGTAGGAAAGACCGTCCGCTCTGACAAAGGGTGCAAGATATGTGTCGAAAGAGGAGAAGGCCATCGCTCCCGCCCATTCGTTCTGCAGCGTCCCGAGAAAATTGACCATCTGTCCCACGGCGGTTTCGAGATGCTTCGGCGGAGAGGAGGCAATCTTCCCCTCCACACCGTTGAATCCCTCGGTAAGAAGCTGTTTCAGGCTCCAACCGGCGCAGTACCCTGCTATCCCCATGGAGAGGTCGTGTATATGAAAATCACCGTTTCGATGTGCTTCTGCGACCTCCTGCGGATAGACCTTTGTAAGGGCGTAGTTGGCAACAACCGAACCCGCTGCATGCATTAAAAGACCGGACAGAGAGTAACCGGAGTTGCTGTTCTCGTTCACTCTCCAGTCCAGCTGGTCAAGATAACCGTCCATTACCTTATCTACCTCCAGCATGGTCTCCTTCAGTTTTCTGATGTCCTCTCTCTGCTTTCTGTAAACGATATATGCCTTTGCAACCTTGCTGAAGTTCTCGGAAATGAGTGTTGCCTCCACCAGATCCTGTATATCTTCTATGGGGGGGATCTCGCCTTCGAATCTCTTTTCAAGCCTTCCAACCACCTTGTCGGAAAGACTGGCCGAAAGAAGCCGGGCAGTCTCTGGCATATACCCCTTTGCCGCAAAGGCCTTATTAATTGCGGCGGTAATTCTCTCCTGCTCGAAATCCACCACATCCCCATTCCTTTTTCTAACATATTTCAGTGTCATTCATTTTCCTCCGTATCTCTCTTTTATAAGGTTTTTAATCTCCTCCTGAAACATCTCCACATCTGCGAACTCGCGATAGACCGAAGCGAATCGAATATAGGCGACCTTGTCCATGCCCCTGAGCCTTTCCATTACCATTTCGCCGATTTTGGAACTGGAGACCTCTATGGAGTCACTGTTCCTGATCTCCCTTTCTATCTCCGCAGCGGCGAAGTCTATATCTTCCTGAGTGACCGGCCGTTTTTCGCAGGCCTTCATGATACCTTTCTTCAGTTTTTCAGAACGGAACTGCTCTCTTTCTCCGTTCTTTTTTATG
>JAJSAE010000062.1 GCA_024281315.1 archaeon
AAGGAAGTTTCTGATATACAATATGATGCTAAAACTGTGAAAAACAAGAGGTTTCACACGGTTAAAAAAACGATGGGGTAGAAATAGGGAAGGTGAATAAGCGCAGTCTCTAACTCAGAATGGAGTTATGCAACAGAGCACGTGGAGGTGCATATATGGCGCGTACGGAAATTATTTCCCAATGTTTAAAGAGGTAATAAACGGCATCTGGGGTGAGGGACGAGCAAAATAATGTTCCCTCATGAATACCACGCCCCCGCCCATAACATTATATATGGCAAAACATTCGCACGCCCATGCAGGGATTTCTCGCGGCTCTGGCCCTCCTGTCGATTTTTGCAGTAATTCTCATTCTGCTGAGATATCGCGTTAATCTCGGAGTTTCCATACTTCTGGGGACGGTGCTGTTGTTCCTAATATTCTACATCCCTCCGGAACAAATGGCCGAAAGTATATACCGTTCTCTTACGGATTGGATGACCATCCGTCTCCTCATCCTCGTCTTTCTCGTCGTTTTTATGAGTCGACTGATGAATATTACGGGGAACCTAGACGATATGGTTTCCTCTCTGAAAGTCCTTCTTACGGATAGGCGCTGGTCTATGGCCACAATCCCGGCCATTATCGGACTCCTTCCAATGCCCGCCGGCGCTCTGGTATCCGGGCACATGGTCAATTCCACTGCGGACGAGCTCTCCCTCTCTGCTGAGGACAGAACGGCGGTGAACTACTGGTTTCGTCATGTATGGGAGTACTCATGGCCTTTCTATCAGGGAATAATTCTCGCTGCAGCCACTCTTTCCGTTAGCGTTGCGTTTATAGTTTCCATTCAGGTACCAGTAACAATCATTTCCATAACCATTGGCATCTTCTTCTTTATTATTCCGATGAAGAGGCATCCCGATGATAAGAAAACAGAAAAGAGAGTGGGGCGGTTACTGATAAAATTCGTTGTCTCAATCTGGCCTATAATACTTGCCATTCTCGTGGCCATGGGAGCACACATGGATCTTCTCTGGGCCCTTATTATAACAGTGGGGCTCATGATTGTAGTGTACAGGCCGAAGCCAGAGGCGGTTAGAGATATAATGAAGAAATCAGGAATCGTTAATATCCTGTTCATACTGATTGCCGTGATGGTTTTCAAAGGGGCCCTCTCCGACACGGGTGCCGTTTTTGCCCTTCCGAATGCACTAAAATCTCTTAATGTCCCGCCAATAGTACTGGTTCTTGCGGTTCCCTTCATAGTAGGTTTTATGTCCGGCATAACCGTGGCCTTCGTGGGTGTATCATACCCGATTCTGCTCCCTATTCTGAAGGCTGGAAATACGATAGATCCGGGCCTCACCATGCTGGCCTTTACCGCCGGATTTGCAGGAACTCTGCTGTCACCAATGCACCTGTGCCTCGCTCTTTCTGCGGAATACTTCAAAGCGGAACTTCCCAAGGTCTTCAGGAAGCTGTATATTCCGGTGGGTTTCATTCTTATGGGGGCATTTCTGATTTACATGATTATGGACGGAGCTTTCATATGATAAACTATTTATCGGTCCTCTACCATCCGCCTCTTATGAAACTCCCGAACGACCCGGCCGTATGCCTCGGGATATTCGCCCCCATCGTTGCCTTCTCATTCATAGCGGCGGCCATATTCACCCATCCCTGGTTCTCATTCCAGCACAATGCACTGAGTGATCTTGGAAATCCCGATGTGGAAATGAACTGGATATTCAGCAGCGGCCTTGTAATTGCCGGCATTATGGGATTTTTGTTTGCTCTGGACCTCATCGGTCGGCTGAACGGAGCGGAAAGAATTGGAGCGGTAATCTTCGCAGGCGCGATGATATTCCTCGCAATGATAGGGGTTTTTCCGGAAGGTAGCGCGCTTCACTTTCCCGTGTCTGTTTCCTTCTACCTTCTGTCTGCAATTGTAATGATTATTTTCGCATTGGTCTGGATGACGATTGACGAGCAAAGAATATACGGAATTATAGCTATCACCCTCGTTGCGCTAGGATTTGCCATAGCACTCATACCAAAATGGGACGGCATCGCTATACCGGAAACCGCAGGTGCAGTAATCATATTCATATGGGTTTACATGGTTATCTGGCAGACATATCCCTCAATCACAGGATAATTACAGGATAGTCACTTCTTAACCCTCTCGAAAAACTTCTTCCATCCCGCCTTTCGGTAGTCCCCGCTCTCTCTCTCAAACTCTCTCAGCAGCTCCTTCTGCTTTGCATTTAACTTCATGGGAATCACGACCTTAACCCTTACGAACTGATCCCCTCTCCTTCCTGAATCCACATCGGGCATACCCTTTCCTTTGAGCCTGAAAACCGTTCCCGTTTGAGTGCCCGGGGGGATATGAAGCATCGCTTTTCCGTCTATAATCGTGGGAACCTCTATCTCTCCTCCCAGTGCGGCTGTTGTTATTGTCAGGGGTGCTTCCACCCATATATTGTTCCCGTCTCTCTCGAATATCTCATGCTTTTTGACATGAATTACTATATACAAATCTCCGGGCGGACCTCCGTTCTTGCTGGCATCCCCCTGTCCTCTGAGCCGTATCTGCATTCCCGTGAAGGCCCCGGGAGGAATATCGACGGAGAGTTTCGTTGTCTTCTGCGTATATCCCCGCCCTCCGCAAATCGGACACGGCTCCCTGTAAACATGGCCCTTTCCACCGCAGTTCCTGCACGGCCCCACCGATATAAAACTGCTAAAGCCTCTCTGGCGAACCTGCTGGACCTGCCCTCTTCCGTGGCATACCGGACAGGTTTCGGTTTTTCCTTCCTTTGCTCCGGTCCCACGGCACCCTTCGCATTTAACCCTGTGCGGGATGCTCACTTTTTTAAGAACACCCTTTGCCGCCTCTTCGAGGGTTATCTCAATGTCATATCTGAGAGAATCGCCTTTTCTCGGGCCGGAACGCCTTCTGCTACCCCTCCCTCCCACACCGCCGAAGAACATGTCGAATCTATCTCCTCCGAAGCCGCCGAATATGTCTTCAATGTCCGAAAAATGGGTGAAGTCCGACCAGTCAAAGCCTCCGCCGCTGAAGTTCTGCTGGACCCCTGCCTTTCCGTATGTGTCGTAGATCTTCCGCTTATCCTCGTCGTAAAGAACCTCATAGGCCTCGGATATCTCCTTGAACCTCTCCTCGGCCTCTTCCTTGTCCTCCTTGTTCATATCGGGATGATACTTTCTGGCCAGTTTTCTGTATGCCTTCTTTATCTCGTCTCTGCTGGCGTTTCTGTCTACGCCCAGAACTTCATAGTAGTCCCTGTCTGTCATGTTTCATCTCCAGAGTCGTTTATAAATGAAAGCTAAAAGGTTTCAGGTTCTACTCCTCATCGATTATGCGGTATTCGCCATCCACATACTTTCCTTCCGCCTTACTCTCCCCTGAGGAGTTGTCAGGCGCAGTGCCCGCAGCCTGCTGACCTTCGCTACCATTGGGCGGTGATGTGGCCTGCTGATAGACCTTTGCGCTGATTTCATAGACCGCTTTCTGCAGCTCCTCGGCCTTGCTCTTTATTTGCTCCAAATCCTCCTTAGAGATTGCATCCCTCAGCTCTTTCACGAGACCAGCGACCTTATTCTTTTCATCATCTTCAATCTTTTCCTTGAAATCATCCAGCATCTTCTCGGCCTGATATGCGAGAGCGTCCGCACTGTTTATCGTGTTCACCTTCTCCTTTCTCTTCCTGTCCTCTTCGGCAAACTTCTCGGCCTCGGTTATCTTCTGCCGAATCTCCTCCTCACTGAGGTTACTGGTGGCGGTTATGGTTATCTGCTGCTCCTTTCCCGTTCCAAGGTCCTTTGCCTTCACATTTACTATCCCGTTAGCATCTATATTGAAGGTCACCTCTATCTGGGGAACTCCTCTGGGGGCCGGCGGAATGCCCATTAAGTGGAACCTACCGAGTGATATATTTCCTTCGGCCATATCTCTTTCTCCCTGAAGCACATGAATCTCCACGGACGGCTGGTTGTCCACGGCGGTCGTGTAAATCTTGCTCTTCTTTGTTGGGATGGTGGTGTTTCTTTCTATTATTCTATCAAAAACACCGCCCAGAGTTTCCACGCCCAGTGAGAGCGGAGTAACATCAAGGAGAACTATATCCTCAACCTCGCCCGAAAGAACGCCTCCCTGTATTGCGGCACCGATGGCAACGCATTCGTCGGGATTTATGTTCTTGTACGGCTCCTTACCGAAGTAGTCCCTTACAAGCTTCTGGACAGCCGGCATTCTCGTGGAACCGCCCACAAGGATAACCCTCTTAATGTCGTCCTTGCTCAATTTTGCATCCCGGAGCGCCTTATCAATGGGGCCAGCGGTCCTGTCCAGCAGGTCGGATGTCATTGCCTCGAACTTCGCTCTTGACAGAGTTATATCGAGATGTTTCGGGCCGGACGAATCAGCCGTGATATATGGCAGGTTTATGTTGGTGGATGTGACGCCGGACAGCTCAATCTTCGCCTTTTCCGCCGCTTCCTTGAGCCTCTGCATGGCCATTCTGTCCTTTTTCAGGTCAAGGCCGCTCTCCTTCCTGAACTCGTCCACAAGATAATCTATTATCCTCTGGTCCCAGTCGTCTCCGCCCAAATGTGTATCTCCGCTGGTTGAGAGAACCTCAAAGACGCCATCTCCCACTTCAAGTACGGAGACATCAAAGGTCCCTCCGCCCAGGTCATATATGAGGAGTTTTTCACCTTCTGATTTGTCAAGGCCGTATGCCAGTGCGGAAGCGGTGGGTTCGTTGATAATCCTTACAACCTCCAGGCCCGCAATCCTCCCCGCATCCTTGGTGGCCTGCCTCTGGTTGTCGTTAAAATACGCCGGGACAGTGATGACTGCCTTCTCAACCTTCTCCCCCAGATAGGCCTCCGCATCCGCCCTGAGTTTCTGAAGGATCATGGCCGATATATCCGGCGGCGTGTAATTCTTTCCGTCTATTTCAATCGTGTAATTAGTGCCCATCTGTCTCTTGATGGAGCTTATGGTTCTTTCCGGATTGCTCACCGCCTGCCTCTTGGCTACCTGACCCACGAGCCGCTCGCCATCTTTTTTGAATGCCACTACAGACGGGGTTGTTCTGCCACCTTCCGCATTCGGTATGACCACAGGCTTTCCGCCCTCCATTACTGCCATGCACGAGTTGGTAGTGCCAAGGTCTATTCCTATTATCTTGCTCATTTCATCACCTCTTTTTTCTTAAATCCGATTCTGATACCTATTGCCTGCGAGATACCTTTACCTTCGCTGGCCTTATTACTCTGGAACCAAGCCTGTATCCCTTCTGAAACACCTCTGTGACGGTCTCGTCCTCGAGGTCATCCTTTATCTCCTGCATCATCGCATCGTGCAGGTACGGGTTAAATCTGTCCGTTTCCGTAATCTCAGAGAGGCCTTCCTTTTCAAGAATCTCATGGAAGAGCTTGTATATCTTTTTCATTCCCTCCCGGAATTCTTCAAGGGAAGCACCGTTTTCAAGGGATTGAAACGCCCGCTCAAAGTTGTCCAGCACATCAAGCATTTTCTTTATTATTTCTTCATTTGAATGCTCTATTATCTCCCTCTTCTCCTTTTCCACTCTCTTGCGGTAGTTGTCGAATTCGGCCTGAAGTCTGAGAAAACGGTCCAGAGGCACGGTTTTTTCTCCCTCTTCTCCGATGTTTTCCTCCTCACTGCTCTTCCTATCCGCCGTCGTTTTTTCTTCCACTTCCTTCTGAAGTTTCTTACCGTCGTCTTCAGCACTGCCTTTCTTTCTTTCGGAGGTCTTTTTCTTCCCGGCCATTCGCTCACCCTTATGAGATTAAATAAATGAAAGAAAAAAGGGGTTTACATCATATCCATTCCGCCGCCCATGCCTCCGGGGCCACCGGGCTGTGACGAGCCGCCCCCTTTGGAAGCAATCACATCGTCAATGCGCAGTATCATGGTTGCAGCATCGGTTGCCGAACTGATGGCCTGCATTCCGACCCTCAGGGGTTCCAGGACATTCTCCCTCTTCATGTCGCTTATTTCACCGGTGTTGGCATTGAGTCCCGCATACTTATTTCCCTTTTTGTGGGCCGCCCTCATGTTTATGAGGATGTCAATCGGGTCGTGGCCTGCATTTTCGGCCAATGTCCGCGGGATGACTTCCATTGCGTCGGCAAAGGCATTAATGGCAATCTGGGCCCTGCCGCCAATCTGCGTAGCATAGTCCCTGAGACCCAGTGCGAGTTCAATAGCCATGGAACCGCCACCAGTCACTATCTTTCCGTCTTCCAGAGCAACGGAAACAACGCTTATGGCATCGGTGAAGGATCTCTCAACCTCCGCGACCACATGCTCTGTTCCGCCCCTGAGAAGGACAGAAACGGCCTTGGGGTTCTTGCAGCCGGTAACGAATGTCATGTCTTCTCCGCCAACCTTTTTGAGTTCCACCATTTCCGCCACTCCAAGGTCATCCTTTCTCAGCTCCTTGAGTTTTGTGACAATGCTGGCACCGGTAGCCTTGGATAATTTCTCCATGTCGGATTTCTTCACCCTGCGCACCGCATATATTCCCTCCTTTGCAAGGTAGTGCTGCGCAAGGTCATCGATCCCTTTCTGGCAGAAGAGAACATTGGCCCCCACCTCTTTCACATAATCCACCATTCCTCTGAGCATCTTCTCCTCTTCGTCAAGGAAGGCCTGAAGGTTGCTGGGGTCGGTAATCTGTATCTTTGCATCAATCTCGGTCTTTTTGACTTCAAGGGCGGAATCAACAAGGGCGATCTTCGCCTTCTTCACCTGTTTTGGCATACCGGGATGTACGGGTTCTTTGTCCACAATTACGCCCCTGATGAGCTCCGTCTCTTCCATTGCGGCACCCTGTTTCTTTACCATCTGGATGTTATCTCTATCTATGGTATATCCGCTGCCGTCCTTCTCCGCCACTGCGGCCACAGCATCCACGGCAATCCCAGCCAGATGTTCTCTGGATGCGCTGACACTCTTGCTCATCATTGCGGTCATGGCAATCTTCTTCAGGTTGTCCTTGTCCTTTATGCCGATTTTATCGGCGGTCTTTTCCAGAATTTCTTTGCCCTTCTCCGCAGCAGCCCTGTAACCGGAAACGATAATGGTGGGGTGAACATTCTGGTCTATCATCTCCTCGGCCTTCCTCAGAAGTTCACCGGCCAGAATAACGGCGGTAGTAGTTCCGTCGCCGCACTCCATGTCCTGTGCCTTTGAGACCTCAACCATCATCTTGGCCGCAGGGTGCTCGATGTCCATCTCCTTCAATATGGTGACGCCGTCGTTGGTAATCACCACATCTCCCATGCTGTCAACCAGCATCTTGTCCATTCCCTTGGGTCCCAGGCTGCTTCTTACCGCATCCGCCACTGCTTTGGCCGCTGCGATGTTATTCCGCTGGGCTCCCTTTCCTTTCTGTCTTTCTGTTCCCTCTTTGAGTATGAATATCGGTGTATTTTGGTCGTACATCTTGCTTCACCTCCTTAGGTGCTATTCGAGTATGATTGTTCTGCTATATAAAGCTTTCGACAAAGCACATAATAGAATACCATGTTTCTGGATAAACGGCACAAACTTTTTAATAGGTAATCCGTTCCTGTGCCGATTGAGATGTTCTGCCCGAAATGCAAATCACTGATGTTCCCGCAGGCGAATGAGGAAGGTCAAAAGATATTCGTATGCCGTCACTGCGGCTACGAGATGACCGTGGGAAAGGAGAAGGAGAGAATTAGCGAAAAAGCTGCGGATAAGGAACTGGCCGTGATTGAAGGAGAGAATGTCGCCACCCTGCCGAAAACAAAGGCGGAGTGCACAAAATGCGGCAACAACGAGGCCTACTTCATCCTCAGGCAGACACGAGCCGCCGATGAACCGGAAACGAGAATATACCGGTGCACCAAGTGCGGCCACACATGGAGAGAATACTAAAAATTCAAAGATAAAGAGGGGGAAATATGTTCAAAGCAAAGTTGAAGGCGGATGTGCTGAAGGAGATAATTGAGGTAACCGGGCACATCGTGGACGAAATAGTAATGGATCTGGACAGCGAGGGACTTACAATAAAAGCCGTTGACCCGTCACATGTTGCCATGGTGGACCTGATGCTCACCAAGAATGCGTTTCAGGAATTCGAAGCGGATGATGTCAGCATTGCGGTTGAAATGGACAAAATGAGAGAAGTTATCAAACTGGCCAAGGCGGGAGATGTCATATCCATGGAGCACGACTCCGAGAGGAACAGATTGATAGTTACGGTGGGCAACATAATACGAAAGATGGGGCTTCTCAGCCCTTCCAGCATAACATCACCCAAGGTTCCCGACCTGGAACTGCCTGCAAATGTAATTCTCAAGACAGATGAGATTAAGCAGGGAATCAAGGCAGCGGAGAGCATATCGGACCATGTGACTCTTATAATGGAGCCGGAATCCTTCAGTATGGAAGCGGACGGCGATACGGATGAGGTAAAACTCAAACTCACAAAGGACCAGTTAATAGAGATAAGCTGCAAGGAACGGCAGCGAAGCATGTTCCCGCTGGACTACTTCTCCAACATGGTCAAGGCGGCTACCAACTCCAGCAGCCTGAAGATTCTGCTGGGCACCGACTTTCCGGTGAGGCTGGAATTCACAATAGCCGGCGGTAACGGAGAGGTCGTCTATCTGCTGGCCCCAAGGATTGAGGACTGAACAAAACCTTTATTTAACCCCCTCCCCATCCCCATTCATGATTCGCATAGCGGTTATGGCCTCAGGAGGCGGGACGAACCTGCAGTCCATTATGGATGCCTGCGAGAGTGGTTACATAGATGGGAAGGTTGTCGCCGTGATTTCAAATAAAGATGGAGCGTATGCTCTGGAAAGGGCGAAAATTTACGGAGCCGAGACCATACTCATACCAAGCAGGGGGAAGAGAAGAGAAGAACATGAAAATGAGGTTCTGGCAGAGCTTGAAAGAATAAGGCCAGATCTGGTTCTCCTTGCGGGATACATGAGGATGCTGACAGCCAACTTTATCGAGAGGTATAGGGGAAAAATAATGAACATACACCCGGCCCTCCTGCCCTGCTTCGGAGGAAAGGGAATGTATGGCGAGAATGTCCACCGGGCCGTTCTGGAATCCGGAGCGAAGGTTTCCGGGTGCACCGTGCATTTCGTAACGCCGCATGTGGACGGAGGACCGATAATCCTCCAGCGCTGCATCCCCGTGCTTGACAGCGATACCGTCGAAACCCTGAAGGCAAGGGTACTTGAAGAGGAACATAAGGCATACCCCGAGGCCGTGAGACTCTTCGCCGAAGGGAGATTGAAAATCGATGGAGCTGTGGTGAGGATAGAATCGGCAAATAACGAATAGAATGAACGACAACTTTTTATAGGAAAACCCCAATCCCTCCGCCATGAAATCCCAGTTGATGGAAAAGATGGCCGGTGAAATCACGCTGTCGCCCGTACCGGGAAAGACCATGCGGAAGTGGAGAGAGGATTTTCAGGTCTCACAGCAGGACCTTGCGAGGCACCTCGGCATATCTCCTTCGGTCATAAGCGATTACGAGGGGGGGAGAAGAAAATCGCCGGGGATACGGACCATTAAAAGAATTGTGACGGCCCTTATAAAAATAGATGAGGAGCGCGGAGGAAAGAAGATAAAACAGTTCACGGTTGGCGAGGAAAGCGATGCGATTCTCAGCATACGGGAGTTCCCAATAGGCCTTACATTCGACAGTTTTCTGGGCCTGATAGGCGGAAAGGTGGTGACTCCAAACTGCGAGATGAAGCCGGATATCCACGGCTACACAGTAATAGACAGCCTGAAGGCAATAACCTCTTTCGACTCCCGCGATTACATGAAGATATACGGATGGAGCAGCGAGCGGGCACTCATATTCACAGGTGTTAAGTTCGGACGGTCGCCCATGATAGCCATAAGAGCGCATCCTATGAAACCGGCGGTTGTAGTCTATCAGAGGCCGGAACATATTGATCCCCTTGCCATACGACTCTCAGAACTGGAGAAAGTACCGCTCATTAAAACAGACATGCACCTCGAATCCCTTGTGGAAATACTGGAACAGAGGGCGGACAGATACTTCAATACCTCTTCCAAGAGTTAAACGACTTATAAGATTCATACCGGCACAGCAAGAGAACAAGAAGGTGAACAGATGAAAACAGGAATAGTAAGTTACGGGGCGTACATCCCCAGAACCCGCATAGAACCTGCCGAAATAGGTAGAGTGTGGGGAATTGACGGCGAGGCCATGGGCAAAGGACTCATGGTTCATAGAAAGTCGGTACCGATGCCTGACGAGGATACCATAACCATATCCGTTCAGGCAGCCAGAGATATGATGCAGAGGACGCAGGCGGACCCCGAAGAGATTGGGGCAATATTCGTCGGCTCGGAATCTCATCCATATGCGGTCAAACCGACCAGCACCATTGTAGCGGAGGCCATAGAAGCGGCCCCACATCTCACGGCAGCGGACTACGAGTTTGCGTGCAAGGCCGGAACCGCGGCTATACAGACCTCCATGGGCCTTGTAGGCTCTGGAATGATGAGATACTCCGTGGCCATAGGCGCGGATACATCACAGGGTGCGCCCGGAGATGCACTTGAATATACGGCGGCGGCGGGCGGAGCGGCTCTCCTCATCGGAACGGAGAAAGAGAGGCTTATAGCGGTGATAAACCACACCTACTCATTCACCACCGACACCCCGGATTTCTGGAGGCGTGAGGGGCAGATGTACCCGAGCCACGGCGGAAGATTCACGGGGGAACCGGCATACTTCAAGCATGTGGTAACCGCAGGAAAAACATTGATGGAGATGGCAGACACAAAGCCGGAGGACTACCACCATGTTATACTGCACCAGCCCAACGGAAAGTTTCCAAACAGGGCCGGGAAGCAGATGGGCTTCACATCGGAGCAACTAAAGTACGGCCTCCTCACCCCGGAAATAGGGAACACATACTCCGGCGCCGTGATGCTCGGTCTCGCATCCGTGCTGGATATTGCGAAACCGGGAGATAGAATTCTTATGGTGGCCTTTGGCTCCGGCGCAGGGAGCGACGCATTTGATCTAACCGTAACAGATGAAATCGAAAAAATCCCCAGAGAGAAGGGCACAACGGTGAGAGAGATGATAGATAACTACACCCTGATTGACTATGCCACATACGCCAAGTACAGGGGAAAGATAAAGATGAGGGAGTGATTTCATGAGAGATGTTGCGATTATAGGTATCGGGGACACGAAGTTCGGAGAACTCTGGGACTCCTCCCTTAGAAGAATAGGAATCGAGGCGGGAATTGCCGCAATAAATGATGCTGGCATATCGGGTGACGAGGTTGACGCTCTGTATGTTGGAAACATGTCGGCAGGGAGGTTCATCGAGCAAGAGCATGTGGCTGCGCTCATTGCGGACTATGCAGGTCTGACGAAGAATCACATACCCGCTACACGCGTGGAGGCCAGCGGCGCATCCGGCGCTCTTGCATTAAGGGAAGGCTATCTCTCCGTTGCTTCCGGGGAGTACGACATCGTGGTGATAGGAGGAGCGGAAAAAATGACGGATGTTGGTGATGAGGATATAACAAACATTCAGGCGGCGGCAATGGATCAGGAATGGGAGAGCGTGTTCGGTGCCACACTTCCCTCTCTCTATGCAATGATGAGCAGAAGATACATGCACGAGTACGGGGCCACCAGAGAGCAGTTTACATCCGTGCCCGTAAAAAACCACGCAAACGCCGCAAAAAACCCGAAGGCTCAGTACAGAAGGGCGATTAAGCCGGAGACGGTTCTCAATGCCACCATGGTTGCCGATCCTCTGGGAATGTTCGACTGCGCACCGAACAGCGACGGGGCTGCCGCAGTGGTTCTGGCACCAATGGAGATTGCGAAGAAATACACGGACACACCGGTCAGAATCGCGGGTTCGGGACAGGCCAGCGCTTCCCTTGCCCTGCATCAGAGGAGAGATATTCTCACAATGGACGCAACGGTCTACGCAGCGAGAAAAGCGCTTAAGCAGGCCGGAAGAGATGTCGGAGACATTCAGGTGGCTGAACTCAATGACAACTACACCATATCCGAAATCCTTGCACTTGAGGACATCGGTTTTGTGGAGAAGGGGAAGGGTGCGGAATTCTCTTCCTCGGGCCAGACAGAAATAGGAGGAAAGATAGCGGTGAACACATCGGGAGGCCTCAAAGCAAGGGGAAACCCCATCGGTGCCACTGGAATCGCACAGGCAGTCGAGATTGTCCGGCAGTTGAGAGGAGAGGCAGGAGAAAGGCAGGTGGACGGCGCACGGATTGGCCTTACACACAATGTCGGCGGAACGGGTGCAACGGCCATCGTTCACATACTGGAGGTGGCATAATGGGTTCCATACCGAGATTTTGGAGAGAAAACCCCAGCAGATACAACCTCGTGGGAGTGAAGTGCGATAACTGCGGAAGAGTCTTTTTCCCGCCGAGAGACATATGCCCGGTCTGCCACAGGGAGTCCATCGGAAAGATGAAGCGGCTGGAACTGAGCGGAAAGGGGAGCGTCTATTCGTATACTCTGGTACAGGATGCACACCCCCAGTTCGAGATGCTGAAGCCATATATCCTCGCAATGGTGGAGATGGACGAAGGGGTAAAAATAACGAGCCAGATAATCGATGTGAAGCCTGAAGATGTGCATATCGGCATGAAGGTGGAAGCGGTCATGAGGAAACTGGGTGCCGAAGGAAATTCCGGCATCCTCCACTACGGCTATAAGTTCAGGCCAGTAAAGGAATAAAACCATTAATCTTCTTTTTCTTTTCTTTTTGCATCTTGGCCAGAGGCGGATTTATCCCTGCCTAAAGAACCGCCCCTCTTTCTCCCAAAATAAAACACTATGTCAACAACCGCAAGAGCCACTGCTATGAGCATAAGAACAGTTATCGTGAGAGATAGGCCGAAGAGACCGTTCGAGGAAACGCTCACTTCCATAGGAGATGCGGCTCCGGACGAGGGGAAATAGACACGGTTCCTGCCGTCGGATGCTACGAAGTAGAACTCCATGGGGCCGGAGTGTTCGGGAGTGAAAATCAGATAATAGCCATTTCCTGACGAGTTCTCCATGCTCTGGGTCTGCCAATCAATATCCCCTTCATATCGGTAATAAAAGGCCACATAGTAGATCGCATTATCGTCCTGTGCTTCAACCGTTAGATTGACTGCTTTTCCATCCGAGAATGAGGGGAGGGTGCTGTTGTCGAATGTTATTATCGGGGGAATCATGTCCGCAACATAAACCGTGAGATTTCCGTTCCGCGGATACCGCCCGATACCGCCCGATGCGTCTTCCGCCGTTATGTAGTACGAGAAATGCCCGAAATCGCTCTGAGCCGGAAGTTCGCCGTACCATCTATCATCTGCTACAAAGGTCATGGAGTCGTTGTGAACCACGGAAGAGGAGAATGTCCAGTGTATTACCACTGATGTATCCCTGCTTGGGATTACCGTAACATTGATGGGGTAAGCCGTATCTGGAGGTATGCTCATGGCCCCGGGAGAGTAGATTATGGTGGGGGCACCGGTCGCCAGTGACATGCCTGAAAAGAAAAGAATAAAGAGGATAGGGAAAACCGATAGGATACCAGAATGCCTTTTCCTGCGAGACCCGAACTTTCCGCCTCTCATGTGCGCAAATATGCGGCCAAAGTATAAGAAGTTTCGGTTAGAACATCCCCATGAAGTCCTTAACAAGACCGGGTATCTTGCTCTCCACTGCCCTTAGAATATCAACCATAGTCATTTTTTCCATGTCCACCTCGGATATGGCCTTTATGATGCGGTCTATGTCGTCGTCGCTCAGGGTGGCAAACTTCTCCTTCACCATCCAGTTTCTGTAAAGGCGGTCCTCCATCCTGTCCCTCCATCTGCGGTCATATTCCATGAGAAAATCCTCGGAGAGATTGTTCTCTTTCACGGCCCTGGCTGCCACCTCGCCCGCAATCTTTCCGGCAATGCAGCCGTTATAGATTCCGCCGCCGGTGATGGCGTCTATCATTCTTGCGGCATCCCCCACCAGCATCAGGCCGGGAATCACGGTTTTGTCCAGAGGAAGAGAAACTGAGACCGCACCGGAAACATCCTGAACGGAGCGGCCTTTCGCCAGATTCGGCCTTGCGGCTATGAACTCGTCCAGAAGCCTCTTTGCGGTTCCGGGTTCCTTTATCTTACTGAGCAGAACGCCTATACCCACATTGGCCACATCGTCTCCCTTGGGAAATATCCAGATATAGCCGCCCGGGGCAATGCTCCCCGTATAAAACTCGTTGAACCTCGGGTCGATATCAACGCCCACAAGGGTGTACTGGAAGGCAGAGTCTATATCCTTTGGCTTTACAACCGTGTTCATGCCGGCCCATCTCCCAATCTGAGATTCGAAGCCGTCGGCCCCGATAACAATCTTTGCATGAATCTCGAACTCCTCGCCCATGTGTCTGGCCTTGACGCCCACAACCTGCTCTCCGTCCTTCAGAACTCCAAGGGCAGCGGTTTTGAGCATGATATCAACGCCCTCCTTTGCGGCCATCTTCGCAAGGGCCTTGTCGAACAGGTCGCGGTAGATGACATAGCCGGATTCGTCGCCTGCCCTGCTCTCGTCCACTTCCAGAGCATAACCGGAGGGAGAGATTATTCTGGCCCCGTCTATCTCGTTTGCAATCCAGCGGGGGTCCGGCTCAATGCCAAGGCGCTCAAGCCACGGCTTTGCTATGCCTTCACCGCATCGGACCGGAGAACCTATCTCCTGCCTCTTCTCGATCATCAGGACTTTTGCACCGTTCATGGCCGCGTATCTGGCCGCAGTGCTTCCGGCGGGGCCTGCGCCAACAACCAGCACATCATAGTTCAGGTTTTCCATGAATATACCTCTCGGAGTTTCAATGAGGAAGGATATTTATAGGTTTTGTGACGGGAGAAGGGATGGGCAATTTGATAGAGAGGAAAGGATTCAATGACCAGATAGGCCAAACTTTTAATATCCCCTCCCTATCTTCCTCCGGTGAAATTATGATACCCGGAATGGGCCGCGGAGCCAACCCCAGACAGATGAAGCAGATGATGAAGAAGATGGGCATCACCACCGAGGAGATAGATGATGTCGAGAAGGTTATCATCAGGACCGGCGATAAGGATTATGTTATCAAGGATGCGCAGGTCACCATAATGACCGTTCAGGGCCAGAAGACATACCAGATTACCGGAGAAACATCCGTGGAGGCCAGAGGAGAAGGGGATGCACCGGAGGACCCGTTCACCGATGAAGATGTTGAGATTGTTATGGGGCAGGCCCATGTTTCCGAGGATGAGGCACGGGAGGCATTGAGAGAGACGAACGGCCAGCCAGCAGAGGCCATTATACTGCTGATATCCGGAAAGTAAGTGGTCATGTGACGGTTAAATACTTATACCCCTTCGTGGGTTTATTCAATGAGCAAGGAGATGATCCCGCTGACAGATGACAACCTCCCCAATCACGACGACCAGAGGCAGAAGGTGCTTGACACCATCATAGAGCGGAAGAAGATGGATGCCTATGTGGAGCACCGCCTTAAAGACCTGAAGGTGTGCACAATATGCGGCCAGATAAATTACAGAAAAACGCCCATGAAGAAGATTGGCGGCCGCTGGGTATGTTTTAACTGCCTTAAGGAGCTCAAAGAGGCTCTGGACGAACTGGATATGTGGGAGGAAGAGATTGCTCTGGAAAAGGACATGACAAGGCAGTTTGATGAAGGAATGGGAATCTGAGCTGATTGTATGGCCGAAAAAGGTGATATTATGACGGAAACCGCAAACATGAGAGAGAGTGCGAAGAACTCATTGAAATATGTACTGGCCTCCGAAACGGAGGATAAGGTACTTGTTATTTATGATAGAGAATGCGAGGATATTGCAGGAGCCTTTAACGAGAGCGCAAAGGAACTGGGCCTCAACCTGAGCACATACAAAATAGTAGAGGAACAGCGCCCGCTGAAGGATGTGCCCGACGAACTCGAGAAGACTCTATCGGACTACAATATTATCATAAATACATTCACATCAAGGGCGAATGAAACCCCTTTCAGGATAAAACTCACCGACCTTGAAACCGGAACAGGGGCAAGGGTTGGCCACGGACCGGGAATCACCAAGGAGATGATGACCGAAGGGCCGATGAATGTGGACTACGACGAACTGCAGAAGGGCGCATTTTCATTCATGGACATACTTCACGGGGTTGAGAAGTTTCATATCACAACCGAAAAGGGCACGGACCTCGAGATATATCTGGACGGCCGGGAGTTCGAGACCGATGTTCTAATAGAGAAGGGGAACATGGGCAATCTTCCGGCGGGAGAGGTCTGGGCCGCACCGGTGGAGACAAAAGCCAGCGGCGTTCTGGTTGTGGACGGCACCATCGGCGGAAATATCGGCCATGTGGAAAAAGAACTGAAGATTGAGATTGAGAACGGGAGAATCGTGAGCATGCACTCCGGAGATGCCGACCTCGTGATTGCGGTGGACGAACTCCTCTCCATAGATAAGGATGCAAAGACCATAGGAGAGCTCGGAATCGGCCTGAACCCGAAGGCGAGGCTCACGGGCAACATGCTGGAGGACGAGAAGGCCGCGAGGACAGCACATCTGGCCTTCGGAAACAATCTGGACATGCCGGGAGGAAAGAATCCCTCGGACATGCATCTGGACATGCTGTTCAAGAGGCCGACAATGGAGATAACATATCTGGACTGGAGCAAGAGGGTTGTGATGAGGGACGGGGAGCTAATACTCTGAATCAAGAACTGCCATAACTTCCCCCACAAGATAAAGTGACCCCGCAACGCAGGCATCCCCATCCATTTTTTTCAAGGCTTCCTTCACCGTTCCGGCTCTTTCCACCCGAACCCTATTCTCTAAAACTTCCCCGGCAATTCTCAAAGCCTCATCCGCAGGTATAGCCCTCGGATTATCCGGAGCAGTTATGACAAGGCGGCCGATTAGAGGTTCCAACACCGAGAGAATATCCCTTTCCCTTCTTTCGGAGCTGAAGGCCATGACAAACACCATCTCTTTCATACCCTCCTTTTTCAGCGTATCCAGAAGGGATTCTGCACCCGCTCTGTTGTGGCAGCCATCCAGAAGCAGAAGCGGCTTTTCTCTGACCACATCCATGCGGCCCGGCCATTTCGCCCCTTCGAGGCCTGAGATTATCGCCCTCTTCTCCACTCCAAGTTTCCACGCAGCGGTGGCGGCGGTGGCGCAGTTGTCTATCTGATGCCTCCCCCCCATGCTGGAGTTAAGTTCCAGAACGGAGCCGTCGGGCATTTTCAGGGTGCATTTCACGCCTCTGAGGAAGTACGAAGAGGATAATACAGCGGAGTCACGGCCTGCAATGCTCAGCGTTGCGTTGCGTTCCCCGGCGATTCTATCTATCACTTTAATGGCCTCTTTTGGATTCGGAGCCAGAACGACAGGCACGCCTTCCTTGATTATCCCCGCTTTTTCCCCTGCAATCTTATCAATTCTATCTCCGAGAATTCTGGTGTGGTCCAGGGAAAGAGAGGTTATCACCGAGAGTTCCGGGATTATGACATTGGTGGCATCCAGCCTTCCGCCCAGCCCCACCTCCACAACCGCGTAATCCACCTTCCTGTCGGCGAAATAGAGGAACGCCATGGCCGTGGTGGCCTCGAAAAATGTTATTCTCTTCAGTTTCGACTCCCCCGCCATCGCCTCCATGTGCGGCTCCAGAATCGAAAAATATCTCTCCACATCCTCATCGCTTATCTGCCGGCCGTTAACAGATATTCTTTCGTTGAACCTTACAAGATGTGGAGAGGTATAGAGGCCCGTATCATATCCGGCTTCTCGGAGAGCATGGGCCAACATAGTTGAAACCGAGCCTTTGCCGTTTGTTCCGGCTACATGCACGGAGCGGAAGGAATTCTGAGGATTGCCGAGCCTCTCAAGGAGTTCCCTGATATTGTCTATGTTGAGTTTCATGCCAAGGCCCTGAAGGGCAAACAGGCGGTCGAATGCGGAGGCCATCGGCGGTTCAAGCGGGAGAGGGGTTTAAGGGTTTTGGTTGTATCGGCAACGATGGAAATGGATGTATCGGCCACAGAATACCTGTAATCGAATTCCAGATAAAGCGGAGATAAACGGCTCATCTCAAGGTTGAAATCTGTAGAGGTCATCATCTCAAAGGAACTGGCCGCCGTCCCACTGGCTTTCCAGAAAAGCAAATGACTTGGGTCAGCACTGACCGAAAGAGACCACGCAGGCAGGCCTCCGGCAGGGGCCCATCCTTCCCAAGCAGGGTCAAAATGACATACATATTCCTTAACCGTGTATCTGTGCGTGAACTCGTAGTAATCCGTCAGGCCATCCCCGTCACTGTCCCGTGTGCTCGTATCTTTGATAGCGTAATCACTGAAGTGCTCCGTAACTCCCCAGACATAGCCGCCCTCAATGTCCACATCCGTGTAAGCGGCCAGTTTCCATTGATTTGTGGAGGTATCGAGATAGTACATTCTGTAGGTGTAAGGGTCAGTGCGAAGTGCTTCCATGGTGGAATCGTTCGGTTTTATCCGTACCTCGGCCTTCAGGCCTGTTGTGCTTGTGGATGTTACGTTTACGCTGTATGCCTGCTCGCCTATCCTCGTTACCTGCGGTATCTCCGTGCTGGCCGTATTG
Source organism: archaeon (assembly GCA_024281315.1). Classification (GTDB taxonomy): domain Archaea; phylum Thermoplasmatota; class Thermoplasmata; order JAJSAE01; family JAJSAE01; genus JAJSAE01. Next base: position 18,752 of record JAJSAE010000062.1, read on the forward strand.
TAGTCCACCACAACACTGGCCATGTTGTCGTCGCTTACTCCAAGCGCATCGCACTCAATTCCCTGATTGATTTCCGTTCTGTTATCGTCGAAATCGTTGTAAACCAGGGGATTCGTTATTATTCGCACATCATCCGTTTGGGGATTAATCTCAATCTCGTCTCCATCTGAAATCAAATCGCCGTCCGAATCCCAGTCCCACGGATTCTTGAGGCCGTCCCCGTCCGTGTCAGCGTTATAACCCATGTACGATATTTCGAACCAGTCCGGTGCTCCGTCGCCGTCCGAGTCGGATAACGAGCGGTCAGATGCAAGCGTATCGGACTCATAACACCTTATCTTCAGATTTATCAATGAAGTTATAAATAAAATTGCAGAGAGAATGAATAAGACAATTGAGATAGGTCTGTAAGGATATTCTATTACATCCACAGCGATAGTTTGATTCCCAGTGGTTTCCATATACCCAGAGGTTACCCCCCATGTCCATAGGAATATGGCAGTGATGAATAGTATACTACTTGCAAATAGGAAGATTTTTCTCATCTTGCACCCCCTATCCTAAACTCTGAGCTAGATCAATATCAGCCCAGCAGTCAGAGCAGTAGTCTATTGCATGTGTGTCCCATGGATTCAGATTTGTCTGTAGTGCACAGGTGTGGCCGCAATGGCCGTCCCCATCAAGATGGTCTGCGTATCCAAGAAGGTTGTGTCCAATTTCATGCATAAATACATGTGCTTGCATAGTGATTTGATCTGTCCACGGCCATGTTCCGCCGAGATTCTGGTCATAAAGAACGAAAAGTGCACCTGGGCAGAAACCTCTGCCCAAGATATCTCTATCCCAAGGGTCGTTAATTTCAAGATGACACATTACGAGATAATGAAAGATCCCAAGTCTATTATCGGTAAAGTAGTTTCCATATAGGTGATTGCCATTAAGACTCATACAATCGCCATCATCGTCAATGTTATCATTGTTAGTATCTTCCCAGCCATACCACTCTTCCATAGTAAGTTCATCATCATGCGGTATCTCCGTCCCGCCCCCCATCCAACCATCATCAATATGCAAAACAATATTATGCTTTGCAAAGGCCTTTATCACCAAATTTTGCGCCGCCTTTTTAAATTCGTGTCCTTCCATCCAGTCTACCTCCACAAAAATATCTTTCTGGGATATTGGCTCCGAGTTCCAATTTCTGCAGAAGTACTCCTTACTGTTGTCTAAACCGTCATTATCAGGATCAGCATTCGGATTCATCCATGTGATACTTGCAGGTGATTCGGTGCAATATTTACTCTCGTACCAGTCGGGAATAGCGTCACCATCCGAATCAATGTTTTTAATGATTGGATTAGTATCAAATACATTCACCTCCTCCCAATACGCCAGCCCATCTCCATCGTTATCTGTTTGGACTATGTCAAACCAAATTTCAGAGTCGTCCTCATCCGTGTCTGTACTCCCGTCCTCAAGCCCGCTGGCGTGACCATATCCGTTTGGGTCGC
>JAJSAE010000063.1 GCA_024281315.1 archaeon
CATTATACTCAGACCAATTTCTTATATACTTCTTCTCTATATCCATCTCGGCCATGGTGCATCCCTTCCATGGTTTTTGTGATTTGACAACTATGAATATGCACCATGGCTTTATAAAAGTATTTATGCAACAGAGCACTTCACGGCAAAGGTTATTAATTCCTCTTCCTTCTTGCCCACATGCAAATCGCCATTATGGGTGCCGGGGCCATGGGCAGCCTCATGGGTGCGAAGCTTTCCGGCCAGCACTCGGTCCTTCTCATAGGAAGAGCCGCACACATGGACGCTATAAAAGAGAACGGCCTCATAATCGAAGAGGTCACCGTTATTGTTGCACACCCGGAGGTATGCACATTTCCGAAGGGAATCGGTTTCTCGCCGGATATGGTGTTCATCACCGTAAAAGCCTACGATACGGAAGAGGCAGCGAAGGAGATTTCAGAGGCATGGCCCTCGGTTCCGCTGGTTATCTCTATGCAGAACGGCATAGGTAACGCTGAGAGAATTGCAAAGTACCTGCCGTCGGCCACCGTACTGACGGTTCTGACCACTCACGGGGCCACATTTCTTGAGCCGGGCAGGATTCTTCATGCCGGGAAGGGGAGGACCATACTGGGGCACAGCGCCGGGCCAGAGAATAAAGAGGCAGAGGAAACGGTCCGCTCCCTCCTTGAAATCTCGGGTTTTGAGACGGAGATCGCAGATGACATTGAACGGGAGGTATGGATAAAGGCGGGGATCAATGCGTCAATAAACCCCATAACCTCCCTGCTCCGCTCAAAAAACGGGATAATTGCAGGGAGCGAGGAATTGAGGAGCATAGTAAGAGATGTCGGCGAGGAGGTGGCCGGGACCGCCCAAGCCCGCGGCATATCCATAGATGCAGAGGAACTCTTTGAAATGGCCATGGCCACGGCGGAAAAGACGGCGAACAACAGGTCCAGCATGCTGCAGGATGTTCTTAGGGGGAGGCGGACAGAGATTGAGCAGATAAATGGCGAGATTGTAAGGACTGCAAGGGAATTTGGCATACATGTGCCTGTTACGGAAACTCTTTATAGGATGGTCAAGGGGCTGGAGATGGAGTAATCATGATGCGAAAGGAAAGGTTTTTAATGAAAGAGGGAATGCAGGGGTGATGACAGGAGAGGGAATGAGAATCCAAATGAAAGATATACGAAATAATGCAGGTATAACTCAGGAATGGAATGATATACGCAGTACTGCAGATATAACGAAGTTATATGCAATTCGAAACCCTGCCTTGGAAAAAGTCACACGATGAGATATTGAAAGAAATCAATGAGAGGGTAATAAGTGGGTTAAATCGAAGTAATTGAAGGATCCGGGGCCTGAAACTTATTTCTGCTAATATCCTCTGAACACCTCTATGTTTAGGTTCTCCAAATCTGTCCAGCAACTTATATATAGTCCCTTCTTCTCCTTTAGTTCGGTGATAAAATGAGTCTGTTTGGAAAGAAACATGATGATAAACATGAGGCCCATAAGCGGCATACCGACATTCCCGAAGGAGAGTTTCCGGATGAGCCGCTGATTGTTGATTCCTCCGATATCGATGCGGTTCTGAAGCGGTTCCCCAATGTTGTCGTTGACTGCTGGGCCCCGTGGTGCAGGCCGTGCCTTGCGCTGGCTCCTGTGATAGATGAGATGGCTGTGGAATTCCAGGGGAAGGTTGTTTTTGCCAAAATAAACACAGATAAGAACCAGTCTTTTGCACGGAAGCATCAGATTATGAACATACCGACACTCCTCATATTTAAAAACGGTGAGGTTGTGGAGAGGATAATCGGTGCTAGGCCGAGAAGAACACTTGAAAACATGATAAAGGAATCACTTAAGGTGTAGGAGGTGAGATGGTGTCGAATACAGAACATTTTAATGTGGTGGTTGTGGGAGCAGGGCCTGCCGGAATGACGGCGGCCATTTATGCGGCTAGAAGCGGAATGAAAACGGTAATACTCGAAGCGGGGAGTGTCGGGGGTCAGGTGGCCGAATCCCCGGAGATTGAGAATTACCTCGGATTTGAGAGCGTAAACGGCATGGACCTTGCCAGCACATTCAGGAAGCATACAGAGCGGTATGTGGAGATAAAGGAGGGCGAGGAGATCGAACAGATTATACCGGAGAGAGAGATAATCCGGCTCAAAACCGGCTGGAGCGAATATACGGCCGATGCGGCGATAATTGCCACCGGAGCGCATCACAGAAAACTCGGCTGCAATGGTGAAGAGGAGTTCTCCGGCCGTGGGATTTCGTACTGCGCTACATGCGACGGCTTCTTTTTCAAGGGTAAGAAGGTCGTAATGATAGGCGGTGGGAATACTGCGGTGGGAGATGCCCTTTACCTCAAGAATGTCGGCGTAGATGTAACTATAATACACAGAAGGGATGTTTTCAGAGCCGAGGCCGCACATGTAAAAAGGCTTGAAGAGTCTGGCATTCCGAAAATCATGAACTCCGAGGTGCGGGAGATATATGGTGAGAAGGTGGTGAAAGGGGTTAAGGTTCTCAACAAGGCTACGGGAGATGTTTCCGATGTTCCGGTTGACGGTGTGTTCATTGCGGTTGGTGTCGTTCCTAACACGGACTTTTTGAAGGAGAGCGGTATAAAGCTGGATGACATCGGATATATCGTAACGGACCGAGAGCAGAGAACCAGCCTTCCGAGAATCTATGCGGCCGGGGATGTGACCGGAGGCCTGCAGCAGATAATCGTGGGATGCGGGGAAGGGGCCGTTGCGGCAACAACCGCATACGAGGACATAAGCAACCCCTACTGGAAGAAGTAAACTCTTTCTGTTTCTATCTTTTTTCTGCCTTTATCTTACATGAACTGGTAGCCCATCGGCCGCAGGAATATGTACCATGTAAATATCGTTCTCAGTATGCCCGCAATTATGTTGACTATGACAAATCCACGGAGGCTCATGGTCTTCTCGTCCTCTTCTCCTCCCTTGTTAAAGAGAGAGAAAATGTATAGCGGCACGGTGTCCGTCATTCCCGGAATCACCAGCAGAATAAAAAGGCCCCAGTATCCCATCTTGTCCACGAGTATCACGGAATTCCTTACAATCCAATCGAACCAACCCCATCTTCTCCACCTCTGGATGTTATCCTCCACGCTGGCCCCTATGTAGAATATTCCCATGGCCCCCACGCCCTTTCCGAGACCCACCACCACGGCCTTTATGGGGATGGGAACCAGCGGGTTCAGGGCAATGGCAATCTCAAGGGGTATGGGCAGAATTATGGCGGCCAGAACCACATAAATAAACAGTAAAAACAGGAAGGTCAGCGGGTCGGTCGAGTTCAGTTCGAGGAATGTCATGAGGTCCAGAGCATATCACCGGAACGGGATGTGTAACCTATTTAAAAAGTGTTGCTATTATCGGCCTATGGAAGAGATCTACGAGAGAATCCTGCGGTGTTTATCGGAAAGCGGGGAAATCGACGGGCCTGTACTGGAGGTGGGTTCCGGGAGTGGGGGTCTTTCCGTATTTCTGGCGGAGCACGGTTTTGAAGTCATTGCGGTTGACCCGCTGAACGCTGAAAGGATAGAGGAAACATCCGATGCAGCCGTTAGATACATTAAAAGCAGGGCCGAGTCGATGCCTCTGAAGGACGAAGAGGCCGGTGCCGTTGTAACACTCCGCTCGCTTCATCATATGGATGCGGAAAAAGCGCTGGAAGAGTTTTATAGGGTTCTTAAATCCGGCGGAAGGCTCTGCATCGCAGACTGGATACTCGGTGCCGATACGGGAATTCCTGAGAAGTACTTCGCTGCCGATGAGCTTGAAGGAATGCTGGAATCCTCCGGTTTCGCCTCTGTAGGGCGGCTTGATTCATTAGACCCGGACATAATGCTCTGGACGGCGCTCAAAGAGAAGTAAGATTTTATATCTCCTCCTCATTCCTCACCCATGCTCGGCCTCCGTGTTCCCGCCGAAAGGGGAGAGGATGCAAAAAAAACCATGCTTTCCCTCCAACTTCTGGACAAAGGGCATAAGATAGCCAACTGGCATGAAACGGTAGTATTTCCTCTTCTGGCGCATCCCGACGAAACGGTCATAAAAAGGCTGAATGGGGAGCTTCTTGAGTTTGAGCCGGAGCCAAGAGAGCACACAAAGGAGAGACCGTTCCATAGGATACAGAGGGAACTTGCACACCTTCCCCATGAAATCGCAGAGAAAATTCCTCCCCGCTGGGAGATGCACGGTCGTCTTCTGACCCTTCGTCTGCCCGAAGATATGAGGCCGCATTTCAGGGATATTGCGGAGGCTTATGCAAGAATTCTCGGCTGTGAGGCTGTTATTCTGGACAAAGGAGGAGTTGCGGGGGAATACAGGGAGCCTGTTGCAGAGCTTATATTCGGTGAGAAAACGGAAACCACGCACCGTGAGAATGGCATACGGTATTCATTCGATGCAGCCAGGATAATGTTTTCCTCGGGAAATGTGGACGAGAGGGTGCGAATGGCGGGGCTGGATTGCGGCGGAGAGGTGGTGGTGGATATGTTTGCGGGCATTGGCTATTTCTCCCTTCCGATTGCAAAATACACAGGAGCGGTACGGGTGATAAGCATTGAAAAGAACCCCGTGGCCTACGAATACTTGCTGAGAAATATCGAGGATAACGGGCTGGAGAACATTGAAGCATACAACATGGACAACAGAGATTTTGAGCCGACGGGAATTGCAGATCGTGTAATAATGGGATATGTGGGAACAACGCATCTCTTTCTCGATAAGGCCCTTTCCATACTGAAGGATACCGGAATAATCCACTACCACGAGACATGCCCCGAAGCGCTTCTGCCGGACAGGCCTTTGGAGAGATTGAAAGCTGCTGCGGAGAAAAACGGAAGGATGGTGGATGTCAGAGGCACGAAGCGAGTAAAATCCTATTCTCCTGGGGTCTATCATATCGTCGTGGATGCCGAGTTCGAGAGGATATAGCGTATCTTTTGCTCTAATCCTTTCTGGCCCTGTATATGTTCTTTCCCGCTCTTTCCCCGACAATCTCGCTCCTCGCCCTGTTATTGCTGTCTCCTGTCTGCCGAATCATCAGCTCTCCCCGAACAAATACCATCTCCGGAAAAATCGCTTCTCTCCCCTCGTATGGGGTCCACCCCGCCTTTGAATGCAGCTCCTTTCCCTTAATCACCCGTGTTTTGTGAATGTCGAATGCGGTAAGGTCCGCAAAGTACCCTTCTCCTATCATCCCTTTACCGAGAGCGCCGTAGTATCTGGCCGGGAGCGTGGATAGCGAATCCACCACTCTTTTAAGCCGCAGGTGTCCGTCCGCATACGCCTTCATGAGCAGAGGATACATGGTTTCCGTCCCCGGAATTCCGGCGGGTGCGCTGTCAAAATCCGTATCCTTATCCTTGATCGTGTGAGGTGCGTGGTCGCTTGCCACCATGTCTATCATGGATGTTCTCAGAAGAAGCAGAAGATTCTCCCTATTATTTGCATCTCTGAGCGGCGGGTTCACCTTGCACTCCGTTCCACCCTTGCAGTCATAATCAAGAAGCAGGTGGTGTGGTGTGACCTCCGTCGTAACGAATCTGTCGTTCTTCACGCTTCCGAACTCCACAAGGCGATGATAGCCACTTCTGTACCTCTCCACGCTGTTCATAAGGTCCGGGGAAGAGACATGGCAGATATGAAGATGCCCCCCCTTCTTCAGGAGATCGGTACGATAGAATATGTTGAGAACACGCTCAACCGCCCGGGTCTCGCATTCCACTGGCCTGTGTCTTGCATGGTCCTTCAAGCTGTTCTCTCCCCAATCTTCTCCTGCGTTGGCCCGTATTTTCTCATCGTGGTAGTTCAGGCAGTCCGCATCCTCCGCATGAACCGACAGTATGGAACCGCTCTCCATAATCCTGCGCATGAGTTCCGGCATATCCTCTCTTCTTATGCAGGGAACCGCGCCGGTGGTGGGGCCCATGTATAGTTTGAAAGCGGGCACCATTTTGGCCATAACCTCAATATCGCTCTCATAGGAAATACCGCCGAAGAGGCCGTAATCAATCCATGCCTTTCGAGAAACGAGAGCGTCCTTCTGAGATAGCAGTGTGGATGTAACCGGGGCCGGATTGTTATTGGGCATATCGAGAACAGTTGTTATACCGCCGAAAAGAGCTGATAAGGTGCCACTAGAAAAATCCTCCTTGTATGTGCTACCCGGCTCCCTGAAATGGACATGTGCATCCATGCCAGCAGGAAGAATCAGTCCTTTCACATCGTAGTTTTTATCTCCTTTCAGGTCCTTCTTTATTGAGACTATTCTGCCGTCCTTTATACCAATAGCTCCGCTTTCAATGATGCCGCGCCGGTAAAACTTTCCGTTGATAACCACATCTAGATTCACATCATCACTTCCTGAGATCTTTGCGGCGAACATTGCCGTATGGCTCGATTTCAGTGAAAACTTCCGCTTCGAACACCTGCAACTCGAACCCTCTTTTCTTCCATGCGTCCGGCCTCAGCCCGGCCTTAATGCATGTTTGTTCCAGAAATGTTCTGCTGTCCCATCCCCATTCCACCGGAACCTGTGGGAGGAGAAGTCCTCTATATGGTCCAACGGAGGCGATTAATCCGTGCCTGCCTATCTCTATTTTTTCCATGTATTCTTCCGGTCTGTTCACTCTCAATTTTACGGGCGGCGTGAGAAGGCTGACCTCCGCCGTTATTTCTGGAAGTTCTCTTTCTCTGAGCGGAGAGAACCGTGGGTCCTCGCAGGCTCCCTGTGCCGACCTGATGAGGGATTCAATAAGGGGAAAAATCGGCTGTGGATGTCCTATGCATCCTCTCAGGCTCCCCGATGGATATGTGTTAAGCGTTACGAATGTCCCGGCGGGCTCCCAGAAGTATTCGGGGACCTCATATTCTCCTTCCTCTCTTCTCTTTACAAATCGTTCCACTGTATCTCGCGCAATACGAACCGCAAGTTCTCCGTCCTCGTCGCTGTACATGATATCCACCGTAAATCTCCTCAACGGATTTAAACCTATCCTTCCACGGTCGGATAAAAAGGAAAGAAAAAATGGGTTTAGAATGTTGGCGGGGCTCTAGTCTTGTCCCACCAGAAGGTATGGCCACACTGGTTGCACCTTCCGCTTCCGTCGTCATTGAATATGAGGCCTGTGGAGCCGCAGTTGCTGCATCTTCCCGATGTCGGTTTCAATCCGGGCTGCTGAACAGGGGCAGGCACAGGTGCAGGGACGGGCTGTGGCGCAGGCTGGTATGCCTGCTGTTGAGGTGGGTTATATTGTGGTTGCGTCGGCGGAGTCGCAGGAGGCGCGGGCGGCTGGTTGTATGGTTGATTGTACTGTTGTGGCTGTGGTGCATATGCCTGCGGCGGTGGCGGCTGATATGTTTGGGTCTGCTGATAGGATGTCGGTCCGTATGACGGAGGTGCCGCCTTCTTCCTCCCACCCTTTGCGGCCGCAACTATCACTATCAGGACCAGCAGTATGACAAGAATCAAGATAGGAATCGGGCCGATATAACCGAGAAGGCCGAGCGTATCGCTCGATCCTCCGCTTCCGGTGTCCGCACTGGAGACCATCATTGCGTACTTACTCAAATGGGTTACCTGAATGGTCACCGTATGTGCCGTTGTATCCACGGTTCCACCCATATCAACCCATGAGTTGGTCTGCTCGTTGTACCAGTATATATTTATGTCCGTTTCGTTGACCCCTGTTGGTATGTCCGCCGGATTGTAGTGAAGTGTTATATTCACCGGTTTCGAGAACTGGGTTCCGGTCGGGCCAATCTCAAATACATGACCGAGCAGAGTAAAGCCTGCGGGGGATGTTGCGCTTTGCTCCTGAACGGTAACATTGAGAGAGCCGCTTATTGCACCCGGTGGAATGTCCACCGTTATGCTCCCGGAAATCGCCACACTTCCACCTGTATCTCCCGTAATCGTGGCTGATGTTTCACCGATGATCACAACAGGCGTGATGGTCTCTCCTCCGGTATCGTTGGTTATGGGGGCATTATCCGGGACACCGTCCCCGTTGAGGTCGTCCGGCAGTCCGCTCGGGGCACCAGTGTATGCTCCTTCCGTGACTGTTCCAGATATTCTGATAGTCTCCGGTACGAGAACAAATGCTATGTCCTCTGTCTTTTGCTGGCCGCTGGTTAGAGAAAATGAATCGCTGAATATAACCTGCTGGTCGGAGCTTACATCGTAATAATAGGAACTGATATTGACAGTCCCGGCAGCCACACTTATGGAGTATCTCCCCAGATCGTCCGTTGTTGCGTAATCGTAGTATGTTCCCTGCGTGGCGGTAACATGGACTGATACGCTCTGATATAGAACAGGAGTGCCGCCAACCGTGACTGTCCCGCTTATTGTGGCATCCTTGGTTATCTGTTCAAGAGTGGATGTTACAGTGGTTCCTTTCATAAGATTCATATCTAGGTTTACCGTTTTGTCCCAGTAACCGCTGAGCGATAGACTGGCACTCCCAATTCCCAGACATGAAGAAATAATTAACTGGCCGGATGAATCAGTATAGCCGTAGTTCGAGAACGATGCGCTGTCATTTGATATCTGCCAGTTTACAGCCACGCCCGAAAGAGGCGCTCCTGTGGCATCGTTCACCTGAAGGGTTATTTCATAGGTGGGGACGGAAGCCATTGTTACATCCTCTGCATGAGTGGCCCCTGAAGCCACCGTGGCATGCCGGGTTACATCGTAGTAGTGTGTCCCTGTGGTATAGTCAATATAAGAATAAGTAACATTATATGTCCCGGCAGGGAGGGCAACATCGTAAGTGCCGGAATAATCGCTTGTCCCCATTCCGTAAGAGTACATTCCGTCGGTATTGGTTCCCACCGCATATATACTGACACCCGAAAGAGGCGAAGCCTGCTGATCGGTAATTGTTCCGATTATGTGTGCATCTGCCGGCGGTTGTGCCTTGAGTGTCTGATTCACCCACTTCATGCCTCCGTAGATAGAGAAGGAACACTCATAAACCCCGTAATACCCGTCCGCATTGAACCAGAGACTGTAATCTCCGGGCATGGCCGCAAAACTGTAGTATCCGGAGGAGTCTGTGGTAACATCCTGTAAGGACATATAATGCCCTTGATTGTCGCCCCAGTTTATACTTATGCTGACTCCGCTTATGCTCGAACCTGTCGGGCTTTTCACAAAGCCTTTAACCGTGCAGTTTTTGGCAGGAGCCTTCACGAGAACTATGTTCTTCTGAAAATCTGCAGTTATGTTTGGGCCGGCTCCGTAATCAAACACCTGCTCGTCCAGATAACCTGTTGCATTGACTTCCATATCCCATATCTGGCCTGCGGCAAATGTGGCGCTGTATTGGCCGCTGTCGTCTGTGGTCAACATTACATTTTTATTGTAATTTCCGCTTCCCATAACATGTATGTTCACGGTTGCCCCTGTAACTGGGTCTCCGCTCGCAGCCAGAACCGGGGCTGCAAGAGAGACAAGCATGAGACAAACCATCAATATTCCCATTATCTTTCTACCGCTAATCAAATATATCACCTTGGAAAGAGAACCATGAGGCGATATTTAAGTATTTCTCTGCCAGTGCTATTATAATGGAAGAGAGAAGGGGCAGTCACCTCGGACGAAAGAAGTGTAAACGGCCGGAGCCAGTAAACAGTAACCTTTATTAACGAAAAGGATTATCTCTTTACCATATGCGGTTTGTCAAAATCTCACAGGACGAGTTCCGGAAGATCGGAAGACTTTACGAGGGCGTCATGTCCTTCGCATCATATGGACTGTTCCTGCGTGAAGGCCATGTATTCGGGGAGGATATTGCAGAGATAGCCATGAAACACCCCGATTCATACTTTAAAACGGTGGCCAAGACTCTCAAGGCGCGGGGCTGGGTGGAAGATATTATATTCTCGGATACGGGAGCAATTGTACACGGCTCCGTAGAGGCCGGGGATGGACAGACTGACCCTTCGTGTCATAGGTTGAGAGGCATTTTGGAGAAGGTTTATGAGAAACATTTAAATAGGAAGGTGTCCATAAGCGAAGTAACCTGTGAGGGAAAAGGCGACGGACAATGTGAATTCAAGGTAAACGATTAAGGGGTAATAGGTGAGAAAATGAGCGACCAAATCAAGGAAAGGCTTTCGGGTCTTAGAGACTGCTGCGGAACAGTGGCATCTGCGGTTGTCACCAGAGACGGGCTTGTCATTGCAGCGGATGTGCCGCCCGGAACCTTTGTGGAAACATTTGCAATTATGTGTGCGACCATGCTGGGGGCCGCAGTGACCTCCAATAACGAACTTCGGCGCGGAAACCCGGAAAGAATAACGATTGAAGGAGAAGGGACAAAAACATATATACTGGCCGCCGGAAGGAAGGCGCTGGCGGTGGCGGTTACCGATGGTATTGCGGATGACGAAAGGGTATTTCGGGAACTGGAGACTATTGCCTCTCTCGTAAACCAGTAAGAAAGGTGTAATAACGATTAAAAACATTTAAAAGTAAGAGGTTTTGGGCGGCTGTTAGGCCCGTACGCCTTATCTCATGCCATGTCTTCTATTTCCAGATCCTCCAGTTTCTCCTTTGTGGGTATTCCTTCGTTATTCCACCCTCTGGCCCTGAAGTAGTCATCCAGCATGGCGTTCATCTCTTCCACTGTCACATATGAGCCCTTTGAAACGCCCTCCGGTATGGGGTCCTCGGTTATTCTGGGAGGCAGGAGGCAGTCCTTTCTGGTAATTCCCTCTCTGGCATTGAAGAGTCTCTTGATGTTGTTCGCCCTCTCACCGATCTCCAGCAGTTCTCCTTCCGTGAATTTCACGCCGGTCATGGTCTCAAGGATTTCAGGGAACTCTTGAATGAGGAAAAAGCCTCTAGAGAACTTGCAGACACCGAGTGAATCGTAGACGGTCATGAAATCCTCCATTTCCTTTATCTCGTAACCCTTGTTCTCCGCAGAAAATCGGTCCACACCGCTGAACTTCCAGAACTTGCCGGTGAGCTCAAGGGCATAGGCCCCGGATTTTAGATGGCACGCTCCTCTCGGAGAGGTCATGAACGCAAGGGCCATTCCCTTTATGCCTCTGACATCGTAGGCAGGTGGTTCCATTCCCTTTACATGAACGGCATACCTCTCCGCTCCTTTTCCGATTTTCTCGGCCATTCTCTTGACTCCTTCGGCCATGAGGTCGCCTATCCTTCTTCGATGGGCTATCATCTCCACGAGCTGGGGTACCGCCTCGGATTTCCCGAACGGCAGTTTGAATCCTATCTCCACCTCATTAAGTATTCCTCTTTCGTAAAGTTCCATGACAAAGCCGATGGTAACGCCGGTGGATATTGTATCCAGTCCGTAAAGGTCGCAGAGTTCGTTGGCCCTTGCAACCGCCTCGATATCGGCATTTCCGCAGGCACTACCCAAAGAGTAGAGAGTTTCATACTCTATTCCGTCCACCTTCGTGCCGGCATACGGTCCTTCCTTAATCGTGAAGAGCTTTCCGCACGGCTTTATGCATGTATAACAGCCCTTGTTCTTTTTGGAATATTTCGGGGCCCAGTAGTAGGGATTTATCTTCTCCCTCTCGTTGAAAACGCCCTCCTGAAAGTTTCTTGTGGGGAAGGCGCCTCTCTCTGCATTCATCCATTCCAGAAACTCTCCCGTGCCGTACTTGGTATCGTCCTTGAATGCGCCGCTTGTAACCATTACCTTCTGCCACTTCTTGACGAGGTCCATGGCCTTTACAGGGTCGTGAATATCAAGTCCCTTTGTTCCCCTGACCGCTATGGCTTTAATCCTTTTGGAGCCGAGAACCGCACCGAGTCCTCCTCTTCCGGACTGCCTCTCCTCGGAGTCTATACCTGCATATCTTACTAGGTTTTCGCCGGCCACACCGATACTGGCGACCTTTACATCCGCGCCAAGTTTCTTCTTCAGAATTTCATCTGCCTCTCTTGTGTTTTTCCGCCACAGCTCTTCACAGGTAACCACCTTAACATCATCGTCATTTATGAACAGGTAGGACGGCTTCTCGGCTTTTCCGGTAATCACAACAGCATCATAGCCGGCGTATTTGAGCTCCGCACCTATGCTCCCGCCCATTACGGATTCGGATATGGTGGCGGTGAGCGGTGATTTCGTACAGAACAGGACCTTTCCCGAAGTGGGAAGGGGCGCGCCCGTGAGAACACCCGGAGTTATGATGACAGCATTCTCCGGAGCATAGGGCTCCGTTCCTTTCGGTACGGTTTCATAGAGCAGTTTTACTGCAAATCCGTCACCGCCCAGATACTTCTTTATCATCTCTTCGGTAACCTTTTCTACATTCGTTTCACCGGTGGAAACATTAATTCTGAGAATTTTACCTCCGTATCCGTCCATGTTTATCCCTCCCTTATAATACGGTACACATTCTTCACATATTCGGCATCCGCTTCCGCATACCTGATGCCGCCCTGCGTGCACACCCTTATGCACTCCGGCACTCCGCCGCAAAGGTCACAGCTGTATGCAAGGCCGCCGGCAATTTGAATCGCTCCGTACGGGCACGCCTTTATGCATTCTCCACAGCCAGTACACTTTTCATGGTCTATGGTAACCACCCCATCGTTCTGTGAAATCGCATTCTCGGGACAGGCAGAGATGCACTCAAGGTTACAGCCGTTTCCGTGAACGCAGACCACTGGCAGGTCTATATCCACGCCCCGCTTGACGATGTTTACTCCCGACTTATGCGGATTCACCGTTCCCGTGTGAGTAAGGGAGCAAACAACCTGACACTCCCTGCATCCTGCACATCTTTCCGGATATGCCATTATTATCTTCATGTTAATACCTCGGCACCCGAAAGGAGAGAGGATATAAAAAATACATTGTGCTTAAACGGACATAACGGTCTATTTGTTCAGATAGTCCTCCATTTCCACGCTCAATGACCTTGACTTCTCCAGTGCACGCTTCGCCTCTTTCGATGCATGAAGGGCCATTCTGACGGCTTTCTTCAGCTCTCCTGTTGCCAGAGCGGATTCCGCTTTTCTCAGAAATTCCGTGGCAAGACCGGTATCGACGGCATCTTCCATGGCTTTCTGAACCACCTGTTCCGCACGATTAACGGCGTTCCTTGCGGATATCAGCTCTGTCTCCTGCTCTTTTATCAAATTCGAGATCTCCGCAGCCGCTCTCTCGGCCATATCTGCCGGGCCACTATGAATGAGGGAGTCCAATTCCAAAAGCCGCATCTCCATCTCGCTGACATCCACGCCAGCTTCTTTTAACTGCCGTATTCTGCCTGTCAGGTCAATTATTTTGTCATAAAGACCGGGGCCGGGATTTGCCTCCTCTCTCTCCTTAGCGGCCGAATCATCCACACTAATCACCTTTTCATCCTCACTCTCTATGATGCCTCTGGCAAATCCGTCGTTATCACTGACACCGAGATATTCCAGCCAATCCGCTACGGATACCTCCACTGTCCCGCAGTTGGAACACACCCCGTTGACAAGGAGGGCACCGCAGTGCGGGCATTTCTCTTCTTCGACCATGACCTCAGATGCTTTATTGTCCCAAGTGGTATTTATAAATATGTATGCACGCAGGTGCAAAAATACTTACACAATGCCCCATGCGTGCTCGCAGTTCCCAACCATCTGGCCAATGTCCGAGAGCCTTATCTCTCTCTCTCCGTTGGAACCGTATTTAAGGGAAAAGCCGGTCATTACGGCCGGGTACTCGTTATATACAAGCGTGGTGCTGAACGCTCCGAGAAGCGGCTGTTTGACAATCCAGTATGCTCTTGAATATGTGGTCAGTTCCGCCTTCAGGTTTGTATTGCCATCCCGACCGGAGAGAGTGAATATCGGCAGGTCGTTCTCATACCGTCGCTCTATCTTTATTCCCTTTAAACTGTGGTATCTCTTCTCTTGTGGGTCATAGAACTCAAAGGAGTTTGAAAGATGCTTCTCCCACCTGTCGAAAATGCTTTTGTGTTCAAGTCCTCTGCGGAATACGGGAAGGCCCATATGCGGAACGAAGTAATCCATGAATTCTCCGTTCTCGCCGTGAAAGGCGGCCCAGTACCATGGGGATGTGGGTGAGTTAATTCTAACCTTCTGGAAGTATGCGGTGCCCTCCACCTCAATTGTTTTCCCGCCGTAAAGAATGCTTCCTTTCGCTCTCATACCCCGTATTTTGTACATCTTATACCCGAGGTTTCCGAAATACTGCCTGCCCGTCGGTACGGCCCTTGAAAGTTCTTCCGTCCACGGAGTCATATCTATCTGCACATCGAGGCCTTCCTTCTTCAGATCCAGATGATAGGACATGTTCTCATAGAAGAGACGGGAGTGCATCTCTTTTTTCGTTGTGACCTCTCCGTGCTCGCTGTTCCAGAAGGCCCTTACCGGGCTTGAAACCTGAAAGAGAGGGTCGTGCATTGCGTTCCCGTCGTAGTACCAGCCCGCTGAGAGCCCGGGAAATGTAACCTCATTCTCCCCTTTCTCGATTCCCTCTCTGTTAAACCATTTTTCTCCGTTAACATAGACCTTTTTTGCATTCCGGGTGGCCCAGAGTACCATCAGCTGTCTCGGCCTCGTCGGGTTCTCCGGATTTTTCAGGTAAAAAATCCACCAGTACCACCACCATGTCCTTCGTTTTACCTCGTGGGAGCGGTCAATATCCCAGACCTCGGAGTTGTGCATGTAGTTATTCTGCATTCGTTCTGGAATGGCATGGAATATAAATCTGTTTGTGCCATTGGACTGATTCCCTTCTGTTGGATTCTTCAAGATTCCTTAATCTGCTTCCCATCATCTCTCCATTACATTCACGCTTGTGGCCTTGAATGAAAGATATACATCGCTCCCCACGGTTATCTCCATTTCTACGAGGGCCTGCCTTGTTATATGCACCAGAATGGGCTCCCCCGCATCCACCGTTATCTCTGCGAAAGAGGCCATGTCCTGCATCCCTGTAATCTTTCCTGCAATGCAGTTTCTCGCGCTGCTTTTCAGCGGCTCTTTTGAGAGCATGATCTCTTCCGGCCTCACGGATGCCAGCACCCTTTTTCCATGCTCAATCTGCCCGGCCACGACTATCTTCAATCTTCCGGTGTCCACCATCGTTCCTCCCGCCCCGGATATGACGGTCCCTTCAAGTATGTTCTCCACCCCTACGAAGTCGGCAAGCCTTCTGCTCCTGGGCCTGCGGAATATTTCCGAGGGTGTGCCGGCCTGTTCTATCTTTCCCTCAAACATCACTGCAATCCTGTGGGCCATGGAGATAGCCTCATCCCTGCTGTGGGTTATGTGAATGACCATTCCTCCGAGTTCCTTATGGAGAGACAGCAGTTCCCTCCTCATCTCTCTTTGTAGAGTCGCATCCAGAGAGCCCGTCGGCTCATCGAGAAGGAGAAGTGCCGGCCTGACCACCATTGCTCTGGCAAGTGCGACCCTCTGCTGCTCTCCTCCGCTCAGTGTAAGCGGATTTCTTTCGAGAATTTCCGTGATTCCCAGCAGTTTGGCGGCTCTTTCCACCTCTCTCGTTATCTCTTTTTCCTCCATGTGTCTGCGCCTCAATCCGTATGCTATGTTCTCCCTTACGGTCATGTTCGGAAAGAGCATATAGTCCTGATAAACCATTGCGATACCCCTTTTTTCCGGGGGAAGGTCTGTTATGTCCGTGCCGTTAAGGGCTATTCTGCCCCTGTCCGGGGTGTAGAATCCTGCAATCGTTTCAAGCAGAAGGCTCTTCCCTGCTCCGCTCGGCCCGAGCACCACGAAATACTCTCCGTCCTCCACCGTGAGGTTTATTCCGTTCAGACTGAAATCAGTCCACTCCCTCGAAAGGCCCTCAATCTCTAGCATATCGCTTCCACCTCCCGCTCAGGAGCCTGAGCGCCACAAAGACCCCGATGCATATCAGAAGGAGCAGGGATGCAACCGGCCTTGATGTGGCCAGCCCCCCTGAGTTGAATGCGGCGTAGATGTATGTCGGGGCAATCATGGGGTAGTAGGCTATGATAACCACCGCCCCGAACTCGCTTATGGCCCTCGCCCATCCCATCACCGCGCCCATGAATATGCTTCTGATGGAGATGGGAAGAGTAACGGTTCTGAATGCATCGAAACCGGAGGCCCCCAGACCTCTGGCCACAAATTCCATGCGCGGGTCCACCGCCTCGAACCCTTCCCTCAGATAGTTTACGATGAACGGTGCGCTCACGAATATCATTGCCGCAACAATGCCCGGCATTGCGTCCACGAAATTGATTGTCGAGCCGAGAATGCTGCCGCGACCCAGAACCATGAGCAGAGCGATGCCAGCAACCGTATGTGGAACCACTACGGGAATATCAACCACCGCTTCGATAAGGCCCTTTCCCGCAAAATCCCTTCTTGCAAGGACATATGCAAGCGGAATCCCAAGCAGCAGGGAAAGAAGGACAGCATAGAAGGCGGCACCCATGCTGAGGACTATGGAAGAGACCGCCGCCCCGTCTGCAAATGTCCGACCGATGGTCTCAGGTGTGGAGTATCTCAGCATGTTGGCCACGGGGAGGGCCACAAAGAAGACAAGGAGCATGCCTGCAATGGCAAATGCGATAAAGAACCGGTCCGTCCTCTCCTTTTTCCTTCCTGCCAGAAGATAGGCTCCGACGAGGCCAGGGATTATAAGCAGATACCACAGTTCTATGAATGCTATCAGAAGTGCACCGAGGGCCACAAGGTAGACCATGCCGAGCAGGAACGAGGCATTTTTCTTCAACCCTGCACCACCTGCCCTCTCAGCGCCTCCGGGAGCGCCGCAATGCTGCTGGCGACCGCCGGTACAATGGGGGGCTGCCCGGCATCTTCCAGTATTTTATGCCCCTCTTCTCCTATGAGGAAGGCCACAAATTCAACGGATAGCTCCCTGTTCTCCGCATTTTTCGGTATTGTTATGCCGTAAACAATCGGCTTTCCCGTTGAAATATCCCCGTTCGCCTTCTGCACCTTCACCGTGGAGTAGTTCTGAGCATACTCCGTATCGGACAGGTCTATCTGTGGGGGCAGGGAGAGAAACCGAACACCTGAGGAGGCGTGCTGCACCGCAACGCTCTGATAGATGAAGAGGTAATCTATCTCGTTTGCCTCCAGAGCGGCCATCAGATCCGTCTCCTTCGGTCTTATCATTATATGCTCATCGGGATTCAGGGAGTCGTCGGCAGGAACCGTTACTGTGCTGGCTGTTCCGTTTTTCTGCACGGTAATGTCCGTATGATTTCCTATGAGGTTCCGAAAGAGATGGGGATTCCCATAGTAGTCGGAGGCCAGAACCGTAACCATCATGGACCTGTATCCGCAGGGGTCGTCATTGGGGCTGGAGAATCCGAACTTCACGCTTTTGTTCTGCATGACCGAGTACCAGTTCGTATCGTTTATGCCCTCATGCCCGATGCTCTGATTGGTATATGCTATGACCATCCTGTTCACTGCGAACTGAATATACCAGTCCGCATACCCCTCATCCATCATCATGCTTTTTATGAGCGAATAATCCGCACTGGCCAGAACATCGCACGATTTATTCAGTTCCGTAACCTTCTGGATGGTGTTGACGCTTCCCGCAGCCTCCAGCTGAACATCAACTCCCGGATGTGCGGCCTCGAACTCCTTCTCCGCTTCCTGCAGGGGAATGCTCAGACTTCCCGCGTGGAATACCGTCAATGTTGTTTTATTCTCATGTGGAAATGCGGCGATGAAAAGCGCCGCCAATACCATTATCAGCACGGAAACCACAGCAACCGCTTTCACGATGTTTTTTCCTTTCATTATCATTTTATCCCTCATTATGCTTGATTGAGCATATCGGCATAGGAGCGCAATATATAAATCTTACGGATGCACCCCTGATAATTTCCCCTGAAAATCACTTTTCCGATTTCCGGCGTAGTTCATATATATGCCGCAGGGCGATTATTACACATGAAACAAGACGATGAAACCATGCTCCTGTTGAAGACGAAATGCCCGAACTGCGGCAGGCTGAGGTGGATAACCAAGAATCACTGTCCA
The DNA here is from genome assembly GCA_024281315.1 of archaeon. Lineage (GTDB taxonomy): Archaea > Thermoplasmatota > Thermoplasmata > JAJSAE01 > JAJSAE01 > JAJSAE01. The sequence goes on from JAJSAE010000063.1 coordinate 18,070, forward strand.
TGGTGCGGCACCCCCTACATCGGTGATTTTCCGCTGAAGAAGACCAGAGGCCGCCCCTCACTCTGAGGGGTGTAGAATGCCTTAAATAGATGAATTTCCCTCTCCTTCCCATGCCCTATTCGGTGCGGAATCTTAGAGAGGCTGATATCCCCGTCTATGTGGAGTTCTACAACGCAACAACCGAGCCGGACCACCGCATTAATGCGGATAAGGCGATGGCTCTTACCTTTCGGGATGCCACATATGACCCGGCAAGGCATTTTATTGCGGTTGATGAGAGGAGCAGGATAGATGCCGACTGCCGTGCGGACATGAACCGCAACTTCATTGAGGCCAACGGCCCGATTTCCGGGATAACACTGCATTATAGAAAGAGAGATGCAGCCGACAGGGTTATGCTGGCGGTGGTTGCATACCTTGCCCCGCTGGGAATAGAGAAAGTAACGACATGGGTACGAGCCAAGAGCCCGGTATGGTCGTATCTTGAAGGGCGCGGCTTTTGCATATTAAGGGAGTTCACGGTGATGCATGCCGAACCGAAACGCTGCCGGGAGAATCCGCCGGAGGGCTACATCATAAGGCCAGCCGTTTTTCCGGAGGAGAAGCAGTTGTTCAAGAATCTCATAAACACATCCTTTAAGGGCCATTTCGGATGGTACGAGATGGACGATGCGGACTTTGAGAGGAGGTACATGCTCCCGGAGAAGATGGACCGCTCCGGTTTTTACATCGCACTGGACCCGGAAGGGAAACCGGCCGGGGTTGTGGCTTCATATTTCAAGAGCAGCGACACCGGGGATATGAGAGGGCTGGGAGTACTGCCTGAGCACAGGGGGAAGGGGTTGGGAAGGCTGCTGGCCGCGTCCTCGGTAGGATTTTTTGCGGAGAAATGGGTTAAAAAGGTGACGCTCGGCGTGGATTCCACGAATGAGCGGGCACTGGCCATATACTCCTCGCTCGGATTTAAGGAGGACTACACGGTTCTTGTGACAGAGGCTTCTATTAACGATGTGAAAAGTAGTATTGGCGGCAGGCTTTCCGGGTTTACAGGCTCAGAAGGAACCTAATAATGAGATATGCGACGGCCAGCCAGAAGAGCAGAATAAGGATGGCCACGGCCCATTTGAGTCTGCTTGATATATTCTCATTACCAGCCCGCCGCCTGCACTCGGCCATGACATCCTCCGGTATCAGTTTTACGGACAGGGAAATTCCCGCCGGAACGATGATTAGGTCGTCCAGATAGCCAATAACCGGAATAAAGTCGGGTATAAGGTCAATGGGACTCAGAGCATAGGCCACGGTGAGAGCTATTACCAGCTTCGCGCGGAGCGGTGTTCTCTCATGGCGATAGGCGATATACAGAGCGTAGAGTTCCCTCTTCATGGCTCCGGCCCTCTCCTTCATCTGCGCCCGGATCATCTTCACACGACTCCATCCACCGCGAGCCGGTTCTTTTTCCGCATATAGAGCACAGTTATCCCCTTTTGCCTCAGCCTCTTTCGAAGGCCGGCATCGTTTGTGACCACGGCAGCATTCAGTTCCACCGCCATAAAGATAACCGAGTCATCGCCCCCCATATCCGTTTCCACGGTTTCAAAACGATTCGCATAGGTGAGGGCCGCCCCTGCCTCCGGCCTCTTTAATGCCAGCCTCTTCAGTTCCCCTATGATGGAGGAGAGGACAACAATTCTTGCCGCCCCGAAGATTATCTTAATCTCGGCCTCCGGGTCAACCCCGAACTGGAACGGCATCATCAATGCATTGGTATCGAGTATTACGGTTCTCACAGGTGCGGTATGGAGGGGGGATTAAAAAGGGTTACTCCACCAGCTTCGCAACACTTATCCCCTTCGGCAGCCTTATACTGTCTGCCACGGGCCTGCACTTCGTCTTCATCATGTAGGCGATGGGGCGGTAATCGCTGCCGGAAAACGCCTCGTAGTTGGCCATCCCCTTGGCGATGATGATATCGCAGGTGTTCAGGGCCCCCTCTAGTTCAGTGGGCATATCGTTCAGGTCTATTCCCACTGCATCGCTTCCGGTGGTCATCACCGTATCTGCCTCCCTGTCCATATCCAGTTCCCTGACATCCTCCATGATAGCATCGCTGAGCATCGGCTTCCCTTTGACAACAAGGGTGAGGTGCGCTCCTCTGGCCCTTATCTCCCTCATGAGCAGTTTGTCGAATACAATCTCTCCGCAGTTATCGGTGAAATAAAGGACCTTGGAGCCGGGCTTTATGTATTCCATTATTTTCCGGGTGTCATCGTGGCCCAGCCCCTCTTCCAGCATGGATGAAAAGTTCTCCGCCAGCTGTTCCGGCATCATGGTGCCTGTCCGTATCCCGAAGTCCAGAACATTTCCCGCCACCGCCGCAATGGCGGCCGCAAGAAACCGGTTTTCAGACGATTCAACAAATCTCCTTGCCTCGGGAAGGAGTGAGAGGGAAACGCTGTTGGCCTGCTTCTTCATATCGTAATACGGGTCGTCACTTCCGAGTATTTCATAGGTTTTTCGGTGCAGTCTGGTGGCAATAAGTGCGGAATTTCCGCCCCTCTCGAATTCCTCGTAAAGTATTCGTATGGCCTCCGTCATCACTTCCTTTCCCTTCGAAGGGTCCACAAGGTTGGTTTCAAAGAGAAGCCTTCCGAGGATACAGGGAACGCATTCGGGCTGCATTAACATGAAGAGGGGGAAAGGGGAGGGGGTAAAAAAGGTTTGGGATGTAAAATATTGTATATTGTTGGCAGGTGTATTCAACAGAGAAAACTTATTCAGATTCCATTTTTCTCCAGAAGCTATCTATAGCTTCTTTTAGCCCTTCTTTTGCCCACTCATAGTTAGTTATATTGTTGTCCGAATATGCGCGATTATGAGCAATGCAATTTCTAAGTATTTCTATAGGCTCTATATTTTCTTTTATTGACGCAATAAGATCCTGATACTCTTCTTTAACAATACCCCTATTTTGAATATTTTGTTTTAATTCCTCATAATCGTTTGAATTTGCTATCATGTCTATCAAATCACCAGGGCCAATCTTTTTTACATCACCAATGTGAATGTAATCTTTAAATAAAAGAAAGAAAAACTCGTTTTCAAGGTATTTCTTAAAATATTCTTCCGTTGGTCTACTTTTTTTATCAAGTGGTTGTATTTTAACATCAATTTCTCTTAAGAGATTGTAATGATCTTCTTTGTAAGTATCTATGAAAATAAAAGATAAAATCTCTCTCAACCTCATTTCAAGCTCAAAAATCTCATCCCCGAGATCCTTGTGTTTTCTAAGCATCGGTTCATCAAAATATTTAAAAACCGCTTCTATATTCTCGTCATCACTAAGGGAATCTCCAAACTCTTTTATGACATCTCTAAGATGTTCCTCTATGTTTAAACTAAAACCGGCAATAAACATATAATCGCGGTCTATGTTTTCCAGAGGGGAATAAGTCGGTTGTAATGGCTCGTACATCGGAAGAGGTGATTTTTTATTAGTCTTATAATTGTATTTTATTTCTATCCAGTTAAAAGTGGACCAATCCTCTAAATTGTCCGGTCTTTCTTCTACCTCTTCGGTAATAACCGTAGAATTCTCAAAGGTTTCTTTTAACGCCTCCAAAAGATACTCTTTTATGTCTGAGGAAACAGTATGCACAATTTGAAAATCAACTTTCATCTTCAACACCATTTAAAATAATCTCTTCGACTTCCTGCTTCGCTTTATCCAAAACTTCTTTTGCTTCTTTCTGCAACTGCTCCGCTTTCTGCATTCTTTGTTTTACTTCTTCGGCGATTTTATTCTGGATTTTAAGAGGTGGAAGAGGGATTTTAAAATTCTCAATTGTTCCAATCGTAATGTTTCCCTGTATCGCACCTATTTTCTCCCTTTCGGTCAATAGCTTTTGTAGTTTTGTATTTAACCAAATGGAGATATAATTTTTACTTATTTCATCATTCAAACAGAATTTAATCATAAATGAACCAAAGGCAAAGCCATCCGCTTCTTTTGGCACGACAGAAACTAAACCAACTGTCCCACTTCTCGAAATTAATAAATCACCTTCTTCAACAAAAGCAGTTCCTAACTCTTTTCGCATTGATTCTGGAAGTTTAACAACATCCCTTAAATCAATTTTATTCTCTTTCAAATTCAATATTCTTAATAATGGTATCCCTTCATCGACATAGATATTTTTAACAGACGCCCCATAATGTATTTTTGTAATAAACTTTTTCAACCTCTTAATTTCAAACTTCCCATTTTCAATAGCTTCCTCAATTTCTTCAAACTTCGGTTGATAATAATATGGGTCAATCCTCCCCCCTCTAACCTCATCAGCAGTCACGCTAAAAGTCATTTTATCTTCTAACTCCGGCATTTCTATGCCGAGTTCGGAAAGGACATAATCATCTATTGATTCAATGAGTCGTTTCGCTTCGGCCTCTTTTTCTTTTTTGGTCTTGTAAGCTGTTTTTATGTTATCGATTATTCTTTGTTGGATTTTGATAGGAGGAATTGGAATAAGAAGTTTCTTAATGTCCTCTGTTTGCAGTCTTGGTAAAGTGTTTCCTGTCATTAAATAAGAAGTTTGATTAAGTACTAAATGTGAATTTAAGAATGTGAATAAATACATTCCTTCACACTTGATAGGTTTTAATACATGAAATTCAGTAGAACAAACTCCATCAAATTCTGCTAAATAAACTTTATTTAAATAAGGTCTTAATTTTGGAAATAAGATATCTCCTTTTTGAAATAGAAATGCTGATCCAAATTCTTCTTTTTGCGTTTCTGAGGGTATGAAAACACCAGTATCAGATTCTATATTTTCTAAACCAACATAGATTAAATCCTTTAGTTTTGAATTAACTATTTTTTTCTTAAACTCTACTACCTCTTTAAGTGGCAATAATTCAAATCCTGAGGATTTAATTTTCTTAATAGTATTTAGCCTAATTGGATGATATGGACTTGGGTCAATTCTTCCCTCAATTTCATTACGCATTATTGTGAAGCATTCCATAATTACACACCTTTGTAATTATCAGGATCTTTCAGAAATTTTTTGTAGTCCTCCAGAATTCTATCCAAATCATTTATCGGGTCTTCCCTCCCTGTGGCATCGTAACCTATATGCTCGGCTATGGCCATAAATATCGGATAATTACCTAACTCCTCGTTATCTCCCTTTCGTCTGAGGAAGACAAGAGAGGCCTTTACTCCCGCTCCGTAGTGTGTGAAAGCGAATTGTGGCAGAGAAACAACCGCTAAAATCTGGCATCTTTCCATGATGAAATCCCGGACATACTGAAGCGATGAGTTGGTTAGGATACCATCCGGCAGAACAATACCGATTCTCCCGCTTCCCAGCTTGACAAAGTCTATAACCCTCTCTATGAAAAGAATCTCTGTTTTCTGCGATTTCCTCTTTTTGTTCTTCGCTCCCAGTTCGTATTTTCCTAGATATTCTTTTTCCGTAGCCTTTACGGTAGCACCAAAAGGCGGATTTGTAAGAACTATGTCAAAATGATCTTTTTTGAACCCTCTATGGATGTTCCTTATCTCTTTAAAATCCTGTAAGGCATCCGTACTTATCACATTCGTATGGCCGTCATCGTGGATTATCATGTTCATTTTGCAAACTCTGGCAATCTGGTCGTTTATCTCTATTCCATAGAGATTTCTCTGTGCAAAATCGTGCCAGTGTCGCTCCGCCTCCCTCTCGTCATAGTTTTCTTCTGCGAATATTTTCACGCTGTCCATTGAATTAAGCAAAAACCCGCCACTTCCCGAAGCAGGGTCTAAAACAAGGTCGTCTTTTGTTGGATTCAGCATCTTAACGGCAAACCTTATTATCTCTCTCGGAGTGAAAAACTGCCCCATTTTTCCTTTGAAAAAGTCGGTCATGAATGTTTCAAATGCAACGCCTTTAGTGTCAAGGTCTGTTTTTACGAAGGCAATCCCCTGCAAATGCTCCACAACGCTATAAACAACCTTGGCATCCAGTCTTATATCCTCTCTGAAAACCTCCGCATCCTGCTTTTTTGCCTTCTGGTATATCTCATTTATCCTTTTAAAAACCTCCTCCGCCGTTTCATTCGTTCCTATCTGAAACTTGTATGGTTTCGTCTTAGGAGTGTCCTTCTCATCCTTTAATTTACAGAACAGAAGCTTGGATACCTCGTCAAATGCTGTTGTCGGGGCTAATCTCCCGCCCTGCCATACCGTATCGTGGGATTTTTCCAGTGCCCTTATTAATTCGTCTTTGGAAACAACCTTTATATCATTGATTTTGTCCCCTTTAATAAACCTGTATTTGGGGGCTTTCCCGTATTTTTTAGGTATGTCAGAGATTACATTCTTCTCTCTTTCACTCGGCTTGAATGCTGATATATTAAAAGCGGTTCGTGTTATACCTGCGATTACCGCCGCAAACTTCGCCCTTAAACTGTTTGCATTGCCAAACGCCTGTTCTATGGCCTGCTTAAACTCCGCATCGCTGATTCCATCTCTTTTACACTCTACCACGAGATAAGGCGATTTAAGATTATCATCCTCGTAAACAACAATATCCGCCCGGTCTTCAGGTGTTCTCCTAGGAACGGAAACCTCAAAGTCGATTCTTTTTTTCGGATACTGATAATCCAGCACTAACTCGGCGAAATAAGAAGCCCTTACCTTTTCCTCCGGATTTTTAAAACTTGTTGTGTAATCCCGTGAGCAGTGATAAGTTACTTTAGTCCTATCGCTATCTAGGGTAATGTACCCCTTCTGTATTCCCCTCTGGATATTTCTTTCAAATATTGAGTCATTCGTAATTTTACCATCGCTGCTCCTATCTCAACATCCTATAAAAACCCTACTCTCAAACATCCACAACCTTCATCCCCAGCGCCAGTTCCTCAGCCTCCTCCTCCGTCAGAATCTCCTTTTTTGCCTTCTCGTGAAGGATTGCACTGTTCCCCAGCGGGTCCTCTATTATCACCGTGCATGTCTTTCTTCCGCTCCGAACGCCCTCCAGAAACGACAGAATTTCAGCAGCCCTTTCCCTCTCCGTCTCTTCCTCTGAAGTCCTCATGGCAAATCCTACCGCGTCCTCAAAGCGGATAATCACCCCTTCTATATTGCTTATGAACGGCTCGGATACGGTCCCCGGCTCAACCATCAGCCCGGCCTCTGGTATCATTATGGTTCCGGATGTGGAACGGACCACTCTGGCCCAGAGATCCTTTTCGTTCTCCACCTTCATGGTATATCTCACCGGCTCCTTTTGGCCTAGTATCAGGGTGTCCGCATGTTTATACCCGCACTTTTTACACGAGATGGTGGTTTCCAGACATTCTCCGATGTACGGCAGGTTCAGGGTGACGGAGGTCATTTTCATCCCCAGTTCCCCGCAGGCCGGGCATGGAATGTTCAGTGTCTGTGTTCTTACCTCTCCCTCGTTCAGGGGCTCATCCGACGATACAACCGGTTCTCTCTCTTTCCTCATATTTCCACCCTGTAATCGCATTTTTCACAGTAAAATTTTCTTCCCTTTCTCCGTATCGGTCCGCCGCAGACCGGGCATCCGGCCGTTTCCGTGAACCTGTCCAGCCACAGTTCCCTTACCTCATCCACATCCTCGGATATGAGGTTTTCGTAGGCCTTCCCTGCCGCTGGTGTTCGGGCCATCTCTCTGAGCAGCGTGAAATCCCTTTTCTTCTCGGCCTTTCTCCTTTCCCCGATTTTCCTTGCCAGAATTGGGCCCAGCAGAATGCCCGCCACAATCCCTCCGATATGGGCTGTGTGCGCCACGCCGTCAACGCTCCGGGTGAATACCGCTGCGCTCTCGAGGCCGAAGAAAAGGCCGACCGACATCCATACAGGAACGCGCTGCATGAGAATCGGGCCGAGCATCATCGGTATCTCATCTCTGGGATAAAGAACCAGCATTGCGCCCATTGCCGCCGAAATCGCCCCAGACGCGCCCATGAGGAGACCGAAATGCCCCCATGAAAACGCGGTGTATGTCAGTGTTGCCGCAAGACCGCCTAACATATAGACAGCGGCGAAGCGTTTTGTCCCTATCCTCTCCTCCAGCGGCATTCCTATCAGAAACAGGACCAGCATGTTGAAGAATACATGCAGAAAGCCGGAGTGAATGTACATGGAGCTGAGAAGCGTGTAGTACATTGAAGGATGGCCGATGTATATGGGGCTGTACGAGAGTTCCACCTGAATGTTGCTCAGGCCGTAGGCCGAGTACATAGGGGAGAAGTAGAGGTCTCCGAGAGAAATAAAGAAGATGACCATGTTCACCACTAGCAGGACAGGGGTAAAGTAGACCTTTTTCCACCATGTGTATATCAGGCTGGTAACGATGAGGGCCAGCACCAGTGCGGACTCAATGTGCATCAGGTGTTTATTTTACGGGAGTATTAAAAGGGTTTGGTGAGATGCCGCAAACAATCCGTTTCCCGATGTGCGCGAACGGAGTGGGCAGTTCTGTCCAGCAATCTTTATATCTGTCCTATGCAACTTCAAACTATGAATAAAGTAATACTTGACCTTGTGGGCCTCGAACCGCCGGAACCGGCGCTGAAGATTGTGGAAGCCGTCAACTCCCTGAAACCCGGCGATATGCTGGAGGCCAGAGGAGACCGCCCGTTCAAGCACATATTTGCGGAACTGGACAGAGCGGGATACCGCCATACCATTCGACCGGCCGGAAGGATTTTTGTTCTGAAGGTCTGGAACGACGGAGATGCACGGAAAATAGGAGAACTTGGCCATATGAACTGCACGGACGAAGCAAAGAGGGGAAAGCCGGAAATAGGCCCTGAAATTCGCATTGACCGATTGATAGAGGCATATCCGGAGGCCGTGGACATTCTGGTGGAGGCCGGCTTTGCTCCGCTGAAGGACCCTGTTCTCAGGAAGACCATGATGGGCGACACCACACTGGGAGAGGCCCAGTATGTTCTCGGAATGGATGACGAGGCATTCATGAGGGTGGTGGAGAGGCTGAAAGGCATGGAAACTCACCCTTAAATAATCCCCTTCCATCCCTCTACCATGCTTACCGGTGCGCACGAATCCATAGCAGGCGGCCTTTACAAATCGATAGGTCGCGCCCTTGACGACGGCTGCGAGGCCCTCCAGATATTCTCGAAGAATTCCAATCGCTGGAATGCAAAGAAGATTACGCAGGAGGATGCGGAACGGTTCAGGGCCGAGGTGGAAAGGGCCGGCCTCGACGGCATAACCGTTCACACCTCGTACCTGATAAACATCGGCTCACCCAACCCCGCCCTGTGGGAGAAGTCCAGAGAGGCCCTGAAGGTTGAGGCGGAGAGGGCGCATATTCTGGGGATAAAGTACATAGTTCTGCATCCCGGCTCCCATGTTGGCTCCGGCCTTGAGAACGGAATTAAGAGGATTGCTGAGGGCCTGAACTCCGTTATTTCGGAGACACCGGGCGATGTGATTATTCTTTTGGAGAACACCGCAGGGCAGGGAACGAACATAGGCCACAGGTTCGAGCACATTGCGGAGATAATCGGCCGCGTGGATGATGAGAAAAGGGTTGCGGTATGCTTCGACACCTGCCACGCATTCGCCGCGGGATACGATATACGGACCGAGGAAACATACGGCAGGACCATGGACGAGTTTAACGATGTTATAGGCCTCGAAAGGCTGCGGGTATTCCACCTGAACGATTCGAAGATACCGCTTGGCTCCAGAAGGGACAG